>JAEUKU010000186.1 GCA_016794075.1 Rhodospirillaceae bacterium | reverse complement strand
CCGTTGGCGACGCGGCCGGGGCTCGGGCGCAAGCCGACCACCGAGCAATAGCCGGCCGGGGTGCGCAGCGAGCCACCGAGATCGGAGCCGGTCGCCAGCGCCACGATGCCCACCGCCAGCGCCGCCGCCGAGCCGCCGGAGGAGCCGCCGGCGTTCAAGGCCTGGTTCCAGGGGTTGAGCGTCTCGCCGAACACGGCGTTGAAGGTGTTGGCCCCGGCGCCGAATTCCGGCGTGTTGGTCATGCCGGCGACGATGGCGCCGTTCGCCTCCAGGGTCTGCACCATGATGTCGGAAACCGCCGGAACGTTGTCGGCGAAGATCGGCGAGCCATAAGTGGTGCGCACCCCGGCCACGTCGTTCAGGTCCTTGACCCCGATCGGCAAGCCGCAGAGCGGGCCGCGGCTTTCCACCGGCCGCGCCATCAGCCGCCGCGCCGCGGCACGTGCGCGCTCGAAACAAGGCGTCACCAGGGCGTTGACGGCGCCGTTCACCGCGGCGTGGCGCCGCTCGGCCGCGTCGATCAGCTCGAGCGGCGAGACCTCGCCCCGGCGCAGCCGCGCCACGGCGTCAAGCGCGGTCAGCTTGTAGAGATCGTCGGCCATGTCTCCCCCATCGGATTTGGCCGGGCAACGTTAGGCGATGGGGCGCGACGCCGCAATCATCCCGGCGCGTCCGGTCCGATCGCGGTCATGATCATGGAGATGCGCGCGCCATCCTCGGACAGCGGCAGGTGCATGATCTCGTAGCTGAGCTTGCGATCGTCGACCCAGGCATCGCGGCGGGTGCAGAGCGGCCGCCGGGCGGCGATCAGCCGCTCATAGGCCTCGACGCTGATCCGGCGCTGGTTCTCGTGCGGCCAATCCTCGATCCACATGCCGGTGGATTCAAATCCGACCAGCCGCGCCCACCAGGACCCGACCACGCGCAGCCGATAGCGCCGGGGCGCTTCGTGAATCTCGGTCAGCGCCACGCGGTCGAGCATGAAGGCGAAATCGAGCGGATCGATGTCGGCGCGACGCGGAAAGGCGCGCCCGTTGCAACGGGCCTGCCAGTAGGCGAGCAGGCGCAGCAGATCCGCGTGTCGCGGCTGATCCGCCGTCTCGGCTGACGACCCTGTCACGCTTGGCAATCCTTCGCCGACCGCATTCCTGCCACGATGCCGCCACAAGAGAGGGTTGTCGACCACGCATTGCTATGTGCCGCCGGAACACTGGTCAGGTCCGGCACCCCGCCCTAGGATGGTCCCATCACTGCCGAGTCGCCGCCAACCCCATGCCGTCCCGCCTCGTTGCGTTGCGCGCAGCCCTGCTCGTTCCGGGACCGGCGGCCATTGCCGCGGTCTATGCGCTGGATTCGGCGGCCCGGGCGCTGACCGCGACGGTCCTCGCGCTGCACGCCTATTCGATCTACAAGGAACTCGCCGGCGGCAACGCCGATTCCTATGTCAGCGCCACCTATGCCGCGGTCGCCGGATTCAGCTTCCTCGCCACCTTTGCGACGCCGTTCCTGATTCACCGCTACGGCCGCAACCTGGTCTACCTGGCCGGCATTTCCTGCTGCATGGTCGGCATGCTCGGCCTCGCCACCTCGACGCTGCCCGGCCTCGGCGCCGGATTGATGGGGCGTGCCCTGAGCGGTGTCATCGGCAGCATCTGCCTCATCCTCATCATCGTCGACGTCATCCCGCGACGGGAACTGGTGCGCTCCGAGACCCTGCGCCTGGCGGCGAGCTGCTTCGCCTGGGGCCTCGGCCCGGTGGCCGGCGTCTGGCTCTATCAGCATTTCGGCATCGTCGCGCCGGCCCTAGCCTCATTGTCGGTGCACCTGCTGCTGGTCTTCTACTTCAGCCGCCTGAACCCGTCGCAGCCGGCGGCGGAAACCATCCCGCCGCGCAACCCCTTTGCCATGGCGCGCCATTTCGCCGGGCAGAAGCGCCTGCGCCTGTCCTGGCTCATCGTCTTCGGCCGTTCCGCCTGGTGGTCGATGTTCTTCACCTATCCGGCGCTCTACCTGCAGGACCGCGGCATCGACGAAAGCTGGGCCGGTTGGCTGGTCGGCATCGGCAACCTGCTGCTCGGCCTGGCGCCGCTGACCCGGCAGGTGGCGCAGCGATTCGGCATCCGCGGGCCGATCGTGGGCGCGCTCTGGCTGGGCGGCGGCCTGACTTGCGGGGCGGTGCTGCTCTATGACCGGCCGCTCGCCTTCTGCCTCCTGCTGCTGCTTGCGGCCTTCTTCATCGTGGTATTGGATTCGCTCGGCAATATCCCGTTCATGCGCTTCGCCCGGCCGCGCGAGCGGCCGCAAATGACGACGGTGTTCCGCACCTATGTCGACACGGCGGAGTTCCTGCCCTCGGCGATCTATGCCATGCTGCTGACGGCATTCGATTTCCGCGCCGTGTTCATTTTCTGCGGCGCCCTGGCGATCGTGATCGGCATCGCAGCGACGTGGTTGCCGCGAAGGCTCTAGCCATCGCCGGCAGGCGGCGATATTCACCAATGGTTAACCTTACCGGGACAGTCTGACGCGATGGTTCAGAGCTCTGCCACCGGATCGGGCCGCGCACCCGACGATCCGACCGATTCCGCCGGTGCGGCCTCTGCCGACGACGCGGCGGAGGGCGGAGGCATGGCTGCGGTGCTGGCGCGCGCCCAGGCGGCCGTCGCCGATCTGGCCAAGGACTATTCCGGCTGGGCGCTGGCCGACGTGGCCCGCGCGCGCAAGGCGCTGGCCGCCGCCGGGGCCGATCCCGCCGCGCGCGCCGCCCATATCGCCGAGCTGTTCCGGGTCGCCCACGACCTCAAGGGCCAGGGCGCTTCCTTCGGCTATCCGCTGGTGACCCGCCTCGGCGATTCGCTCTGCCGCCTAACCCGCGACCGCGCGCGCAGCTACGAGAGCCGCCACCTCGATCTCGCCAAGTCGCATCTCGACGCCGTGCAGCTGGTGCTGACCAAGGAGATCAAGGGCGAAGGCGGCCAGGTCGGCACCGATCTGGTGGCGAAGCTGAAGCGCCTGGTCGACGAGGCGCTGCTCTAATCCTTCGCCGGCACCGGCGACAGCGCCGGCCATTTGTGCTTTTCCACCGCCTTCACGAAAGCCGCCACCGCCGGCGAGAACCGCCGCCCGGCGACGGTGACGATGTGGATGGCGCGCGTCACTTCGGGCTCGACGATCGGCCGCGTGACGATGCCGGGGATGACCGGCGTGTATTCCGGGATGAAGCAGATGCCCATGCCAGCCAGCACCATGGACTGGATCCAGTCCTCGCGCTCGGAGCGGTAGACGTCCTGCACCTCGATCATGCGCTCCTGCATCACCCCGTCGAGATAGCCGACGTACTCGCAGTTTGCGCGCGTGAGATAGGATTCGCCGGCGATATCGGCCATCGGCACCGCCGCCATGGCCTCGAAGCGATGGCCGGGCGCGCAGGCGATCATGAATCGCTCCTCGTAGAGCCGCCGCAGGTCGAGGCGCTCGTTCCGCTCTCCCGGCGGCGTCATCATCGCCACGTCCAGCTCGCCCTCCATCAGCGACTGGCTCAGGCGGTCCGGCACCGATTCCATGAGCGAGACCTCGATGCCGGGATGATGGCGGCCAAAGTCCGACAGGAAGCCGATGAAGCGCATCGGGCCGATGGTGCACATGACGCCGAGCTTGAGCGGCGCGTCCTTCAGCTGCAGGAAGCTCTTGGCCGTGGTCTTGGCCTGCTCGCTCTGCGCCAGGATCGCTTCCAGCTGCGGCCGCACCAGGTGACCCAGATCGGTCATGTGGGTGTATTTGCGCTCGCGCCGGAACAGCAGCCCGCCCAGCTCCTCCTCCAGCTTCTGGATGGCGCGGGTGAGCGCCGGCTGGGTGACGTTACAGCCCTCCGCCGCGCGGGTGAAGTTCAGGCTGTCGCAGACCGCCAGGAAATAGCGGATCTGGTGCATTTCCATGACTGGCTCCCCTCTTCGGCCGGCGCGCCTCCGCGAGACCGGAGGTGCCCGAACGATGACCCCAGAACCACAACTCCCTCGAACCATAACCGAAGAGCATCGGCGCGGGCGATGCTATGGCAGCATCGAAATCATAGGCAACCGGCATTTTCTATGATGGACGCAGGGGCGCAGGTTCTTCAGCAACGAAACATCCGCGCCTGAGGACCTGCAGCATGAACACCGCCACCCAGAGCCGCCCGGTGGAACCCGGGCCGACGACGCTCGGAACGCGACCGCTGGCCGGGCGGGTCGCCCTGGTCACCGGGTCGACCAGCGGCATCGGCCTCGGCATCCTGGAAAGCCTCGCCGCCGCCGGGGCCAGCGTCGCCATGAACGGACTGGGCGAGGCCGGCCGGATCGAGGCCGAGCTCGACCGGCTGCGCGGCGCTCATGGCGTGCCGGCCGCCTATGCCGGCGCCGACTTGGCCGATCCGGTGCAGTGCCGGGCGATGATCGGCGCGGTGCAGGATCGCTTCGGCCGCGTCGACATCCTGGTCAACAACGCCGGCATCCAGCATGTGGCGCCGATCGAGGCGTTCGCGGCGGAGAAGTGGGACGCCATCCTGGCGCTGAACCTGTCGGCGGCGTTCCATGCCATCTCCGCCGCATTCGCCGGCATGAAGGCGCGCGGCTGGGGCCGCGTCATCAACGTCGCCTCGGCGCATGGCCTGGTCGCCTCGCCCTTCAAATCGGCCTATGTCGCCGCCAAGCATGGGCTCGTCGGATTGACCAAAACCGTGGCGCTCGAGGGCGCCGAGCACGGCATCACCGCCAATGCGATCTGCCCCGGCTATGTGTGGACGCCCCTGGTCGAGAAGCAGATCGACGATCAGGCGAAATCGCACGGCATCTCGCGCGAGCGGGTCATCCGCGAGGTGCTGCTGGCGCAGCAGCCGAACCGGCGCTTCGCGCAATCCGCTGAGATCGGCGCGCTGGCGGTCTTCCTGGCGACCGACGCCGCGCAATCCATCACCGGCGCCGCCTTGCCGGTCGATGGCGGCTGGACCGCGCATTGAGGAGATGGCCATGGACAGCGCCCTGCTTGCCGAGCCGGCCCAGCGCCCGCGCACCAGCCGGCGTAACGAGAGCGAAGTGAAGAAGATCAACCTGGCACTCCAGGGTGGCGGCGCCCACGGCGCCTTCGCCTGGGGCGTGCTTGATCGCCTGCTCGAGGACGAGCGCATCGAAATCGAAGGCATTTCCGCCACCTCGGCCGGGGCGATGAATGCGACGGTGCTGACCTATGGCTATGCCGCCGGCGGCCGCGCCGGCGCCCGCAAGGCGCTGGAGGGATTCTGGCGCCGGGTGGCGCATATCGCCGCAATGTCGCCGTTCCAGGCGACCTGGCTCGACCGGCTGATGGGCAACAAGTCGCTGGAGAACTCGCCGGCCTTCCTGTGGCTGGAGATGATGACGCGGATGGCCTCGCCCTATCAGCTCAATCCCATCAATTACAACCCGCTGCGCGAGGCGCTGGAACAGAGCGTCGATTTCGACACCATGCGCCGCGAGCCCCTGCCGATCCGCCTCTATCTCTCGGCGACCAATGTGCGCAGCGGAAAGGTCAAGATCTTCTGCGGCAACGACGTCACCGCCGATGCGGTGATGGCGTCGGGTTGTCTGCCGTTCCTGTTCCAGGCGGTGGAGATCGACGGCGAGCACTACTGGGACGGCGGATACATGGGCAATCCTGCCATCTATCCGCTGATCTACAATTGCGGCAGCCGCGACGTGCTCGTCGTCCACATCAACCCGCTGCATCGCGACCAGGTGCCGATGACGGCGGGTGAGATCATGAACCGCATCAACGAGATCAGCTTCAACTCCTCGCTGATGCGCGAGATGCGCGCCATCAGCTTCGTCACCAGGCTGATCGACGAGGGCAAGGTCCAGGCCAACGGCATGAAGCGCATGCTGATCCACTCGATTTCCGCCGAGGAGGTGATGAGCCGGCTCGGCGTGCTGTCCAAGCTCAATGCCGACTGGGCGTTCCTGGCGGAGCTGAAGGATTTCGGCCGCGCCCATGCCGATGCCTGGCTCAAGCGCAACTACGAGTCCCTCGGCCGCGAATCGACGATCGACATCGCCAAGGCCTATCTCTGAGACGCGCCGCCCCGGCATACGCGCAGCCTGCCGGGGCGGCGCCAGCGCGGCCGGCATGGGCTTCGTGCTCATGCCGGCCGCCGGTTCGTCACCCCTCGAGTCATGGTTAGCAATTCCTTAAAGCTTTTTCTCTTTGATGGCCCTGCTTAGCACCGCCCCTGGCCGCGACTCGGTGGATTCGCTTATCTTCGCTGGCATCGGGGGCGCTCGGGAGAGCAAGAGATGAAGCGCTATTTCGTGATCGCGGCCCTGTTATCGTGCCTGGCGACGCCGAGCCATGCCGGGCTGAACGAGGGGATCGCCGCCGCCGCCGCCGGCAATTACGTCCAGGCGGCCGCCGAGTTCGAGCCGCTTGCCAATGCCGGGGATGCCGCCGCGCAATACTACCTGGCGAAGCTCTATCTCGAGGGCCATGGCCCCAGCAATGACGTGCCGCGCGGTGTCGACCTGATGACCAAGGCGGCGAACAACGGCTATCCGGAAGCGCAGGCGCAGCTCGGCCTGATGTACGCCATGGGCCTCGGCGTGAAGGTCGACAACGCGCTGGCCTATGACTGGCTCTCCAAGTCGATCGCGGCGCTGCCCGACGGCACCCGGCGCCAGGTCGCCACCGCCAATCGCGATGCGGTGCTCCAGCGCATGACTCCGACCCAGCGCAGCGCCGCAGCCGCCGGCGCACCCCTGCCGGAAGGCGCGCCCGCAGTCGAAGCGACGCCGGTTGCCGAATCCGAGCTCGCGCCGACACCGGAGCCGACGCCGGAGCCGACGCAGGAAGCCGCAGCCGCGCCGACGCCAGCGCCGGCCGCGACGGAGACCGTCGCAGCGCCGGAACCGGCGCCCGCCCCCGAGCTAACCCCCGAGCCTGCACCGGCTCCGAATGCTGCCGCCGAACCGGCCGCTCCCGAGCAGACCGCCCCCGAGCAGACCGCCCCCGAGCAGACTGCCGCCGAGCAGACCGCCGCCGTGACCGTCGAGAGCGAACCGGAACAGAGCAGCTCGGTCGAGGTTCCCCTCGATCAGCCAGCCGCGGCGCCGGCCGCGCAGACGGCCAGCACGGAACAGGTCAAGGCCGGCATCCGCATCCAGATGGCGTCGCTCCCCAACGAGGAAGCGGCCTGGAACGAATGGAAGCGGATCTCGCAGGAGTTCAAGGACCAGGTCGGCGACCTGACCGCCGCCGTCGAGACCGCCGATCTCGGCCAGAAGGGCATCTACTATCGCCTGCAGGCCGGGCCGTTCGAGACCCTGGCGGCGGCGAAGGAGCGCTGCGGCAGGCTGAAGGAAGCCGGGCTCGATTGCCTGGTGGTCGGCAAGCAGTAGACCGCGTCGCTTCACGCGCTTGTGAGTCCTCTCCTCCGGAGTTCTACGCCAAACTTTGCCCGACGTCTGATCCGCACGGCTGACGCCGGCGATGGCGGTCATGCGTTGTCGTGCGGCGTGCTGCGGCGTCGCTGTTCCTTGACGAAACAGGAGTTCAGTCGATGAAGAGCGCGCTTTTCCTGGCTTCCGCGGTGGCGGTGGCGATCTCCGGTTCAATGCTGAGCAGCGGCTCGGCGCAGGCGGCCGAGAACGAGAAATGCTTCGGCGTTGCCGCCGCCGGGCAGAACGATTGCCAGACCGCGAGCAATTCCTGCGCCGGGCAGGTTTCCGAAGCCGGGCGCGGCGATGCCTGGATCTATGTCCCCGCCGGCACCTGCCAGAAAATCAACGGCGGCAGCCTCGAGCCCAAGCAGGGCTGAGCCAGCTATTCCGGTCGCTTCACGGCATCCGGCGGCGCCCGCGGCGCCGCCGGTGCGGGTGATTTCGCACCACCGATACAGAGGGGAACATCATGCTCTTGGCCCAGCTGAGGAGCACGGCCGACCGCATTCCGGAGGCCTTCCTGGCGCTGCTGTTCCGCATCGCCGTGTTCAGCGTGTTCTGGAACGCGGCCTTGCCGAAACAGGCGAATTGGGACCTCACCATCGCCTTGTTCCAGGACGAATACCTGCGCAACCTGCCATTCCTGCCGGCGGCACCCATGGCCTATCTCGCTTTCGCCATCGAGATCGTTTGCTCGGTCCTGGTGCTGGCCGGACTGGCGACGCGGATCGCGGCCCTGCTGCTGCTCGCCATGACCATCTTCATCCAGCTCTTTGTCTACTGGGCATCCTGGCCGCAGCACATCCTGTGGGCGGCGATGCTCGCCTATCTGGTGGCGCGCGGCGCCGGCGCCTGGTCGTTCGATCGCCTGCTGGCGCAGCGCCTGTCCCGGCGCCAGGCATGATGCGCCGCCGCTATCGATTGGATGCGGACACGGCATTTCAGCCGAGGACGCGCGGGCTCTAGCTTGCGAGGCGGCGGCGGATGGGTTGACCCCTCCGCCGATCCGCCACCCCAAGCATGGAGACCGATCGATGAAGACCAACCTGATCCTGGCCGGCGCGGTCGCCGCCGCCCTCGCCACTCCGCTGCTCGCCGGCGCCGCCGCCGCGGCCGAGAACGAGAAGTGCTACGGCGTCGCCGCCGCCGGCCAGAACGATTGCCAGACCGCGAACAATTCCTGCGCGGGCCACGCCACGACCGCCGGTCAGGGCGATGCCTGGATCTATGTCCCGGCCGGCACCTGCCAGAAGATCAACGGCGGCAGCCTCGAGCCGAAGCAGAGCTGATCCGCACGCCGCCCTCCGCCCGCCCCGCCACCTCGCGCGGGCCGGGCGGAGCGGCGCGCACGGATCGGAACGCGCCGCGAGCGCCAGCATCCCCCTCCGTCGCAGGTATGACGCGTGCCGAGCAGACCCGACTTCCGCAATTGCGTGCACCAGGGAATCGCCGGCCCGTCGCCGGATCACATCCTGGCCTCGATCCGCGCGGAATATTGCCTGCCCCCGGCGTCACTGCCCCCTGCGCCGTCGCCTGCGGCCCGCCGCAAGCGGTCCGAGCCGGTCCCTCAACTCGAGGCTTTCGCCGCCCTGGCGCGCGCGCTCGGGGCCGAGGCCTTCCGGCAACTGACCAAGGACCTGCTGCGCCAGCGCGACCCTCGGGGGACGCTGGCGCGCCTGCCGGATTTCCTCAGCCAACATCGCTATGGCCGGGCCACGCCGGCGCTCGTCGACCTCGCGCGGCTCGATCGCGCCGTCGCCCAGACGGAGCGCGCGCCGGCGCTGCAGAGCATCGGCGCGTGCTGCCTGCCGCCGGCGCTGCTGCGGGCGCATCCCGATCTCGCTTTGGCCATTCATCCGGCCTGGCACTGGCTCGACCTGTCATATCCGGTCGA
This sequence comes from Rhodospirillaceae bacterium, assembly GCA_016794075.1. GTDB lineage: Bacteria > Pseudomonadota > Alphaproteobacteria > Dongiales > Dongiaceae > Dongia_A. The sequence continues at coordinate 4,838 of JAEUKU010000186.1, read as the reverse complement.
TCGCTGGCGCGCCGCCCTGCTGGCCGGCGCCGGCACCGCGCCGGTTCCCGCGGCGCGGCCGGTGCGGCTGCGGGTTCACCCGAGCCGGGGCGCGATCGCCGTCCGCCGGCTGACCGCGCGAGACCACGCCTTCGAACTGGCGCTGCGGCGGGGCGACACGCTGCGCCAGGCGGCAACCCGCGCCGACAAGGTCGGAGGGGGGCAGATCGGTGCCGAGGGCAGCCCGCCACGCGATCCCGTCGATTATCTGCACGACCTGGTGATGGCGGGCGCCATCACCGGCGTGTCGCTGCATCCCGTGGCAGATGCCGCGCCGGACGCATCCGCATCCCCCACCCAAGAGGAAGAGGTGACATCATGACGACCCTGACCGAGCGCGTGCTGAAACTGCGCGCCCTTGCCGATTTGATCCCGCACAGCCTGCTGGCGCTGCTCGCGCGCGCCGCCATCGCCGCGATCTTCTGGCGCGCCGCGGCGACCAAGCTGGCCAATTTCGACCTCACCATCGCGCTGTTCCAGGACGAGTACCTGCGCAACCTGCCCTTCCTGCCAGCGGCGCCCATGGCCTATCTCGCCACCGGCGTGGAGATCGCCATGCCGGCGTTGATCGTCACGGGTCTGATGACCCGGCTGGCGGCCCTGCCGCTGCTGGGCATGACGCTGTTCATCCAGCTTTTCGTCTATCCGACCTCCTGGCCGGATCACCTGATCTGGGCGACGCTGCTCGGCTTCCTGCTGGCGCGGGGGGCCGGTCTGGTGTCCATCGACGCGCTGCTGACGCGATACTTCGACCGCGCCGGCACCGCCGCGTCGGCACACGCCTAGCCGCGCGAGGACGATTGCCACCGCGCGCCCGGTTCGCCATCATGGACAGCGGGATGAACGAACCGACGCAGACCCCAACTGGTGCAATCGTCGCGGCGAGATCGCCGGGACGGGCACGTGTGGTGATCCTGGGCGCCGGCTTCGGCGGATTGTCGGCGGCCAAGGCGCTCAAGAACGCGCCCTGTGATGTCGTCGTCATCGACCGCCGCAACTACCACCTGTTCCAGCCGCTGTTGTACCAGGTGGCGACGGCGGCCCTGTCGCCGGCCGATATCGCCAGCCCGATCCGCTCCATCCTGAGCCGGCAGCGCAATGCCCGCGTGCTGATGGCGCGGGTGACCGGCATCGACGCGGCGCGCCGGCTGGTGGAACTCGAGGGCGGCGGTGCCGAGCCCTTCGACCATCTCGTGGTCGCCACCGGCGCGCGCCACGCCTATTTCGGTCACGACCAGTGGGAAGCCGTCGCGCCGGGCCTGAAGAAGATCGACGATGCCACGGATATCCGGCGCCGCGTGCTGCTTGCCTTCGAGCACGCCGAATCGACGACCGAGCCGGAGGAGCGCCGCGCCCTGCTGACCTTCGTGGTGGTCGGCGGCGGCGCCACCGGGGTTGAAATGGCCGGCGCCATCGCCGAGCTGGCGCATTGGGCGTTGGCCGACGATTTCCACGCCATCGACCCGACCCAGGCCCGCATCGTGCTGGTCGAAGCCGGGCCGCGCCTGCTGCCGGCCTTTCCGCCGGAACTGGCGGAGCATGCGCGCCAGGCCTTGGTGAAGCTTGGCGTCGAGGTGCAATTGGGCCATGCCGTCGAGGAATGCGATTCCTCCGGCGTGAAGCACCGCAACGAGCGCATCCCGGCGCGTACCATCGTCTGGGCTGCGGGCGTGCAAGCCTCGCCCGCCGCCAAATGGCTGAAATGCGAGAAGGACCGCGCCGGCCGCGCGATCGTCGCCGACGACCTGTCGGTGCCCGGCCATCCTGAGATCTTCGTCATCGGCGATACCGCGGCGGTGAACGACCCGAACGGCAAGCCGGTGCCGGGCATCGCGCCCGCCGCCAAGCAGATGGGGACCTATGTCGGCCGCCTGCTGGCGGCGCGCTTGCGGGCCAAGGCGAAACCCGGCCCCTTTCGCTATCGCCATGACGGATCGCTCGCCACCATCGGGCGCAATGCCGCCATCGCCGATTTCGGCTGGATCAGGCTGAAGGGACGCCTGGCCTGGTGGCTGTGGGGCATCGCTCACATCTATTTCCTGATCGACTTTCGCGGCCGCCTGGTCGTGGCGCTGCAATGGCTGTGGTCGTACCTGACCTATCGCCGCGGCGCCCGGCTGATCACCGGCGGCGAGAGCGACGTCTAGGTCTCGCGCGCCCAGGCGACGAGCTTGCGCAGGAAGACCTGGCCCGCCTCCATCTGCGTCACCTCGATGAACTCGTCCGGCTGATGCGCCTGGGTGATCGAGCCCGGGCCGCAGACGACGGCGGAAAGGCCGGCATGCTGGAACTGCCCGGCCTCGGTCGCGAAGGCGAGGCCGACAGTCTGGTTGGCGCCGGTCAGGAATTTCACCAGTGTCTCCGCCGCGCCGCCTGGTTCCTCGGTCAGCGGCGGCACCTGCGCGCGCGGGCGGGTGACGATTTCCGCCTCCGGCGCGATCTGGCGCAGGCGCGGCAGTACCGTTCCGGCGACGAACGCCTCGAGCCGGGGCAGGACCAGGGCCGGCGTGGCGCCCGGCGTCGCCCGGAAATCCCAGTACACCTGGCAGTGCCGGGCGATGATGTTGACCGCCGTGCCGCCTTCGATGCGGCCGACATTGATGGTCGGATAGGGCGGCTCGAAATTGGGGTCCTGGTGCGCGCCGTCGCGCAGGTCCTCGGCGATCCGCTGCAGCTCGCTGACGATCTCGGCCGCGGCCATGATCGCGTTGGCGCCCTTGTGCGTCTGGCTGGAATGGCCGTCGCGGCCGGTCACTTCGGTCTCGAAGGAATAGCAGCCCTTGTGCCGGGTACCGAGGCGCATCTCGGTCGGCTCGCCGATGATGGCGAGGCTGGGCTTGCGGAAGCGCTTGCCGAGCTCGGCGATCATCGCCGGCGCGCCCAGGCAGCCCAGCTCCTCGTCATAGGAGAAGGCGAGGTGGATCGGCGTCTTCAGCGGCTGCTCCAGCATCTCCGGCACCAGCGCCAGGGCGAGCGCGATGAAACCCTTCATGTCGCAGGTGCCGCGGCCGTAGAGCCTGCCGTCGCGCCGGTGCAACTCGAAGGGGTCGCTGGTCCAGGGCTGGCCCTCGACTGGCACCACGTCGGTATGGCCGCTGAGCACGATGCCGCCTGGGCGATCGGGACCGATCGTCGCCCACAGATTGGCCTTGGGCTGGCCGTCCGGCGCCGGCACCAGATGCGCGGCGACGCCGAGATCAGCGAGATAATCGCGGATCCACTGGATGGCGGCGAGGTTGCTCTGCGACGAGACGGTGGGGAAGGCGATGAGGCGTTCGAGCACCGCGATGGCCTGGTCCATGCGCCTAGCCCTTCCAGAAGGTCGGCGTGAATAGTACCAGCACAGTCAACAGCTCCAGCCGGCCGAGCAGCATGGCGGCGGAGAGCAGCCATTTGGCGCCGTCGGGAAGCGTCGAGAAGTTTCCGGCCGGACCGATCACCGTGCCAAAGCCGGGGCCGACATTGCCCAGCGCCTGCGCCACGCCGGAGAAGGCGGTTGTCATGTCGACATTGAAGGCAGCGACCCCGGTGCCGAGAATTGCGAAGCCGAACAGGTAGAGCACGATGAAGCCGATGACCGACCGCACCACGTCGTCGGTCACTGGCACGCCGTTATAGGTCGGCAGCAGCACGCGATGCTGATGCACCAGCGAGCGCATCTGCCACTTGGCGAAGGAGCCGAGGATGCAGAAGCGGAAGATCTTGATCGCGCCGGTGGTCGAGCCGGTGCACCCGCCGACGAACAGCAGGACGATGAACAGGGCGCTCGGGAAAGTTCCCCAGAGCGTGTAATCCTCGGCGACGAAGCCGGCCGTCGTGCCCAGACTGACCACGGCGAAGGCGGAAGAGCGCAGCGCAGATTCGAATGGCCGGCCATTCATGATGATCTGCCACAACGTCACCAGCACCGTGCAGGCGATCATGTAGCCGAAATACCAGCGCGTCTGGGTGTCGCGGGCGATGCCGCGCCAATCGCCGTGCCAGACCGCCCGCGCCATGAGGGCGAAGGTCATGCCGCCGATCAGGGTGAACAAGGTTGTCACCCACTCGATCGCTGGGCTGCCGTAATGGCCGAAGGACGCGTCCTTGTTGGCGAAGCCGCCGGTGGCGATGGTGGACATGGCGTGACAGACGGAGTCGAACAGCGGCATCCCGGCCAGGATGAAGGAGACCGCACAGAGCAGCGTCAGTACGGCGTAAATCGAGAAGATCTCCCAGGTCACCTCGCTCGCGCGGGCGCGGATCTTGTCGGACTTGTCCGAGGATTCGGCGCGGAACAGCTGCATGCCGCCGACCCGGAGATAGGGCAGCATCATCACCGCGATGACGATGATGCCGATGCCGCCGACCCAGTGCAGCAACGCGCGCCACAGCAGGATGCCGTGCGATTCGCCGTCCAGGTCGGTCATGATGGTCGAGCCGGTCGTGGTGAGGCCGGAAGTGGCCTCGAAGAACGCATCGGCGAAACCGAGCGCCTCGTGCGACAGCATGAACGGCAGGGCCGAGAAGCCGCAGGTCACGACCCAGCTGAGCGTGATGAGCAGGAAGCCCTCACGCCGTCCGATCACCGGCTTGCGCTTGGTGCGGAAGGCCAGGATCATCGCGCCGCCGGCGCCGCCCGTCACGCCCATGCCGGCGACGAAAGCGGTCCAGTTGCTGTGCCCGGTGACGAAGTCGGCCAGCGCCGGCAGCGCCATCAGCACGGCGATGCCGCCGAGGAACGTGCCCAGCGCATAGAGGATCGAGTGATGATCCGGCCACGACATCCGGTCGGCTGCCATCCTGATGCGGTCAGGAGC
>JAEUKU010000129.1 GCA_016794075.1 Rhodospirillaceae bacterium | reverse complement strand
TCGTGGTGACCTGGAGCGCGCGCCCGCCGCTGCAACCGCCGCAGGCCTAGTTCTCTTCGCGGATTCCCGGTGCCGCGCCGCGACTATTCCGTTGCGCGGGCGCGGCGCCATTGCACATCAGGAAGAGGACAACACGATGTTCATCCAGAGACTTCATTGCACGTCGCATATCCGGCCCCTCGCGCGACGCGCGTTCGGCGCGCTGGTTGCGACGCTCGCCCTCGCCGGCACGGCGCTGGCGCAGGATACCGCGTCGCTCCCGCCCGTCGGCGGTTACGTCTACACCGCGGACGAGTTGGGCAATTCCATCAGCATGATCGACCTTGCCACGGGCGCGGTTGCAACCGTGCCGGTGGCCATCGCGCCGCACAACGTCCAGGTCACGGCGGACGGCGCCACGCTGCTGGCCGTCGGCACGCCGCCGACGGCAACGCACGGGCATAATGATTCTGGGCATAGCGATTCCGGGCATGCCGAATCCGGCGGCGGCCAGGCGGATCACGGTTCCGCTGGCGCGGGCGCGCTGCTGGTCTTCGCGGCCGATGCGCTCGCGGCGGGTCCGCGCGCGACCACCGTCGTGGGCGAGCATCCGGCCCATGTCGTCGCCGATTGGGCGGGGGCACGTGCCTTCGTCTCGCTCTCCGGCGAGAATGCGGTTGCCGTCATCGATATCGCGCGCGGCAAGGTCACCGGGAAGGTCCCGACCGGGCGCTATCCGCATGGGTTGCGGATCAGCCCCGACGGGCGGGAGATCTACGTGGCGAACGTGGAGGAAGGGAGTGTCTCGGTGCTCGATACCGCGACGCTGACCGAGGTCGCCCGCATCCCCACCGGCAAGGCGCCGGTGCAGGTCGGGTTCACACCGGACGGCGCGCGCGTCTACGTCTCGCTGCGCGACGAGAACGCGGTGGCGGTGATCGACACCGCCAGCCGGCAGGTGGTCGCGCGCATAGCGGTCGGGCGCAACCCGATCCAGGTGCATGCGACGCCGGACGGGCGCTTCGTCTACGTCGCCAACCAGGGCAGCGCGTCCCAGCCGGCCGATACCGTCTCGGTGATCGACACCGCGGCGGAGGCGGTGGTGCACACGATCCGCACCGGGGCCGGCGCGCATGGCGTGGCGGTGAGCGCGGATGGGCGGTTCGCCTTCGTCACCAACATCGGCGACGGCACGGTGTCGATCATCGACATCGCCGCGCAGGCGGTGACGCGGACCATTCCGGTCGGCGCGGGGCCCAACGGCATCAGCTTCCGGAGCGGGCAGCCATAATCGCCCACCCCAGCGGCAGAAGGAGCCGGGCCCCCCGACCGGGCGGGCCCGGCATCCGTTACCCTCCGTTAACCAGTTCCCGCCATAACCTACTCTCTGGCCCGGGAGTCCGGGCCGGTGCCGGGCAGAAGGCCCGGCGCGAGCATATGGCGCAAAGCGCGGGCGGTTATGGCGGACGATCAGATCCTTCTCGAGGGGCGGTACGAGATCAAGGCGCGGGAGCGCCTGCCGAAGCTCGATTCCCCTTCCGTCGAGGCCTTCGCCGCGCAGGACCGCAGCGATCCGGGCCGCCAGCTCTTCGCCCTCATCCCGCCCGGCCATCTGCCCTGCCGCTATCTCGGCCTGCTGAACAAGAAGCCGGTCCAGGAGGTCCCGGCGATGTGGCCGCGCGCCGGCGGCATCATCGACTGGCCGATCGGAAATCCGGCCAATGCCGCCAACGCGGTCTGGGGCCGCCGCCCGGCCCTGATCTACGACATCCCGAAGGGCGAGCGCGCTTTTCCGCCCGGCAAGCCGCGTGAGCCGATGACCGAGGCGCAGCTGGTGCGCCTGGTGATCACGCCGCTGGTCCAGGCGCTGCAGGAATTCGCCGCCATGGGCGTGCCGCACCGGGCGATCCGGCCGGAGAACCTGTTCCACCAGGTCGGCGGCGAGGGGCCGCTCCGGCTCGGCGAATGCTTCAGCATGCCGGCGGGCTTCGCCCAGCCTGTCATCTACGAGACGATCGAGAACGCGATCGCCGATCCCTATGGCCGCGGCAGCGGCGTGGTGGCCGACGATCTCTATGCGCTGGGCGTGCTGCTGCTGACGCTGCATATCGGCCGCGACCCGACCGAGGGGATGAGCGAGGAAGACGTCATCTCGGCCAAGATCACCGCCGGTTCCTTCGCCGCGCTGGCGGGTCGCGAGAAGCTCTCCACCACCATGGCCGAAGTGCTGCGCGGCCTGCTGAACGACAAGGCAGCGGACCGCTGGTCGCTCAATCAATTGACCGGCTGGTCGATCGGCCAGCCTTTCTCGCCGACCATGCCGCATCTGCCGGCGCGCGCCGCGCGGCCGCTGCGCTTCGGCGATGCCGACCACATGACCAAGCCGGCCCTGGCCCATGCCATGGCGCGGCGCTGGCCCGAGGCGCTGCGGCTCATTGATGCGCCGGATTTCGAGAACTGGCTGAAGCGCAGCTTCAACGACGAGAAGGTCAATGAGCAGCTGACCAAGATGGCGATAGCCGCCGGCGGCGTCGGGCCGGGCTCCGCCGCCAAGGACCGCTATCTGTCGCGCATCATCATGTGGCTCAACGTCCAGTCGCCGGTCTGCTACCAGGATTTCCGGGTCAACGTGACCGGGCTCGGCACCGCGCTGGCCGAGGCGATGCAGCGCCAGCAGGGCCTGACCGCCTTCGCCGACATGCTCCGCGGCCGCCTGCCGCAGCTGTGGATGAACGAGCAGCCGAGCCTCAACGCCGGCCAGCTGCAGACGCGGCGGATCTTGGAAGAGGTCGAGAAACACATCGAGAAGGCCGGCGCAGGCTACGGTCTGGAGCGCGCGCTCTATGAGCTCGATCCGCTCACGCCCTGCCGCTCGCCGATGATCGCCGATTTCTATGTCACGCACCTGAACGATCTGCTGCCGGCGCTCGACGCTGCCTTGCCGGGCCTGGCGCCGGAGACGGTGCCGATGGACCGCCACATCGCCGCCTTCATCGCGGCGCATCTGCGCCGCGGCACCGATCATGAGCTCGGCATGCTCAATTCGGGATCGAAAAGCGGCGACGGCGAGGTCGAGCGCCGCGTCGCCGTGCTGCGCCTGCTCGCCGTGGTGCAGGCGGCCTATCCCAACCGCAAGCTGCCGCGGCTCGCCGAGGCGATGGTAGTCATGCTGACACCGGCCCTGGAGCGGTTCCATCACAAGGTGGCGCGCACCGCGGCGGAGAAGGAGATGCGCGCACTGGCCAAGGATTGCGACCTCGCCGGGCTGGCTCTGGTCTTCGATCCCGAGGGGCCGAACCGCCGCGCCGACGAACTCGGCTTCACCGCGGCGCGGCGCGCCTACCAGCATCTCCTGAAGGAACAGAAATGGCTCGAGGAGGGCGGCCTCACCCATCCGCTGCGCACCCAGCCGGTCGGCCAGCGCGCCGCGGCGGTGACCTCGGCCTTCATCGCCAGCGCGGCGATCGCCGCCTACAGCGTCTTCGTGATGTTGTGAGGGCGTGATGGCGGCCAATCCCAAACCATCGCAAACCAACGCCCCTGCCGCCGGGGGCGGCATGCCGTTCAAGCCGGCGCTGCTGCTGGTGCTGCTGCTGCCCGTCGCCGTGATGATGGCGCCCACCGCCACCGTGCTGTTGGCGGCGCTGATGCCGACCTATGCCGCGCGGCTGCTCGATTCCTCGCCGGGGCGCTTCCTCACCTGGACCATCCTGGGGATGAACGTGGTGGGCGCGCTCTATTTCCTGCACGAGCTGTGGTCGCTGGGCGAGGATTTCGGCGTCGTCGCCATGGTGCTCGGCGATCCCATCGGCTGGCTTGCCGTGCTGGCCGGCGCCGGCTGCGGCTGGCTGCTCTATCTCGGCATGCCGGCGATCACCGCGCGCATGGCGCACACCCAATCGGCCCTCCGCATGCGCCGCTGCCGCCGCGACCTGGAGAAGCTGGTCGAGGATTGGGGCCCGGGCGTCGCCCGCAAAGACTAAAAACCGCCGACGCAAGGCTTGCCGGCGTCGGGGAACTTCGCGCCGATGCGCCTTCAGCGCGTGATCGGCGCGTTCGGCGCCGGCGCTGGTTGCCACAAGGACGGACGATCGAGCCGCGTCACGCCCGGCGCAGCGCCGCCCTCGACGATATCCGCGACCAGCCGGCCGAGGGCAGGGCCGAACTTGAAGGCGTGTCCGGCGCAGCCGACCGCGACGATCAGCTGTTCCCGGCGGTCGATGACGAAATCGACATCGGGCGTCATCGTCCATGGGTGGCGCTGCGTCCGGCTGACCTTCGGCTCGACCGCCGGCATGCGCCCGGCGAGCCAGGCGAGCAGGCGCCGTTCCTCCGCCGGATCCGGCGCCCATTCGGTGACGTCGGGGAGCCAGCCGGCGGCGCCGGCATCGAAGGCGATCTTATAGCCGATGCCCGGAACGGGATGACCGTACATGCCGGTCTCGCCCTGCGGCGGCCACTCCGCGAAGCCCGGGCGATCGACCAAGGCGGGCGCGTCGAGAAAGGTGACCTGCGCGACGGCGGGCGCCAGCGGTAAGTCCAGGCCGAGGCCCTCCAGCAGGTCCTTGGCCCAGGGTCCGGCGGCCACCACCACCTGCGCCGCCTCGAAGCTCCGCCCTTCGGTGCGCAGTTTCACGGGAGCGCCCAATTCCAGGCCGACCACGCGTTCCGGCGCGACATAGGCGACGCCGGCATTCATGGCGGCCTGCAGCAAGGCCGCCATGCCCGCATCGGCGATGACGGTGCCCGCCTGGAGCTGGAACAACCCGATCTCGCCGCGGCCGAGCACGATCTCCGGGAAGCGGTCGCGCAATCCGGCGGCGTCGACTTCCGCGATCTCGGCGCCCGCTTCGCGCACCGTGCGTGCCAGATCCTCGAGCTTGCCTTGCGGGCCGAGATCGACTTGGCCCGTCAGGTGCAGGATGCGCCACCCGGTCTCGGCCTCGAGCCGGCGCCAGCGCTCGATCGCCTCGATCGCCAGGTCGACATAGAAGGGATGGTCATAGGCGATGCGGATGCTGCGCGAGGCACCGGTCGACGAGGTCGCCGGATGGCCGCTGCCAAGCCGGTCGAGCAGCAGGACAGCGTGGCCGCGCCGTGCCAACTCGCACGCCGTCGACAGGCCGAAGATCCCGGCGCCGACGACCGCCACATCGTAAGTCACGTGCCCCCCTGCCTGCAGCCCGTCTGCGAATGCAGCTACCAGAAATCGGACCGTATCGGCAACCGGCCGCGTCCGCCAAGTCCGGCGCGCGACCTCAAACGCGCTTTTCTTGCGCGGCCTTCTTGAGGTCCTCGGCCATTTCCTTGGCCAGGGCCTCATGCTCGTCGGGCGGCAGGGCGTCGAATTCCTCCTTTGTCAGCCCGCGCGCCTTCAGCCAGTTTTCGATCCAGCGCTCGACTGGCGATTTCTTCACGTAGGAAAGGAATGTCTCTTCAGGAGACGGAATCTTGCCGGTGCCCTGCTTCTGCTGCGCCGCGCCGCCCGCGACGCCGCCGATTGCGTCGATGCTCATGCCGTCCTCCCTGGGATCCATCTTGCGGCGGGCAAATTCTGCCGACGCGCACGCCGTCCCCGGAGGGCAAGCAAGCGGAATGCCAGGGCAGGGAGGCTGCACCCACAAAAAGAAACGCCCGGGGGCAGGCCCGGGCCATTTCGTGCCGGGAGAAGAAGGCGGCGTGCAGGCCGATTTTATGCCGAACGCCCGGCTGTAAGAATTTCGGCGTATCCCCTTTAGAATTCCTCCGGTGAAGCAGAACCAGGGCGAATGCCATGCCCGTTCATCCAAGGGTGGGCGGTTTGCCCGGGTATCCCCAGGCGTCGGCAGACGACCGCCAAGGCACTCTTCTCGCCACCTGGGTCATATCCGGCAAGTCACCTGCGGTGTCGCGTGCAGAAATGTGGTCTCACGCACGCCCCTCCTGGGGAGCGTCAGCCAGCCTCTCCGGCATCGCAAAGAAGATTGGGATCGGCGGCGTCACCGGGCGAACCACGCCGCCGACGATCACGGCGACGAGTGTTCCCTCGTATTTGAACAACGGGAAAGTGCCTCGAATCTCCTGTATGATCACCGGGCGATCGATGACGTAGCGCAGCGAGTCCACGAAGGTGCAGACGACCTCGTCACTATTGATGAGTCGGACGGCTGCTTGGGGCGACAGGCCCCCGCGCATGTGAGACAAGGCGTCGTCGATGTGCTCCGCTGCGTTGCAAAACAACCCCTGCAGCGCACGTGTGGGGGCTTCCGCCAGGACTTTGCCCTCGTGGGCGGAAAATAGAGCGGCAATCGACGCCACGACGAGGCAATATGAGGCCCAGCGGCGAGCCGCCGGCGGTGAAATCCGATCATCCGGCATTGTTGGCAGCCTCCCCAAGAAGTGTTACTGATTCTGGCACTAACTGGGTCCTTAGTAACGAGCGTGTTCCGATGGGCTTCCGATATTTCGCCGAAATTCCTGCGGCGGATCGGCGGGCCGGGCGGTTATTGTGAACCGTGCTGAGATCGTGGAAGCCGGCAACCGTTGCTGGGGATCAGGAGATGGAGCCTCAATCGCCGCCCACCGAATTTTCAATCAATGGGGTGCGGGTTGATCTGAGCAGAGAGTCCCTGCGCGGCCCCGATGGCGGGATGGTGCCGGTGCGGCCGCAAGCCTTTGCGACGCTGCGCTACCTGCTGCAGAATCCTGACAGACTGGTCACCAAGAGCGAACTGATGCGCGTGGTGTGGCACGGAACGTCGGTCACCGACGACAGCCTCGTGCAATGCATTCACGAAATCCGCCGCGCACTGAGGGACGAGCGTCATGAGGTCCTTCAAACAGTACCCAAGCGAGGCTATCGGATTGTCCTGCCTGAAAGGATGAACGCGGCGACGCCGGCGAACAGGGCTTCGCTCGCCGTCCTGCCATTCGCGAATCTCAACCGCGATCCGCAACAGGACTATTTCGTCGACGGGCTCGCGGAGGATCTCATAACCGGCCTCGCGAGGATCCCGGGGCTGTTCGTCATCGCCCGCAATTCGTCATTCGCGTACCGGAGCGAGCCGCGAGATGTCCGCCGTGTCGCGCAGGAATTGGGTGTTCGCTACCTTCTGGAAGGCAGCGTCCGGCGATCCGCCGATCAAATTCGCATCAACGGACAGCTCGTGGACGGCCAAACGGCAAGCCATGTCTGGGCGGGCAAATTTGGTGGTGCGGTCGCGGACATCTTCGATCTGCAGGACCAGCTGACGACGCAGATCGTCGGAGCAATCGAGCCCTCCATCCGCCGTGCCGAGATCGATCGTGCGCGCCGGAAGCGGCCAGACAGCCTCGATGCGTACGACCTCTACCTGCGTGCCATGCCTCACGCGCATGCGAATTCTCCGACCGAGACGGACGAGGCTTTGCGCCTGCTTCATCTTTCCCTGAAACTCGATCATGGTTATCTCGCCGCGCATGGCTACGCCGCGTGGTGTCACGAGCAGCGATACTTTCGAAACGGCTTTCGTCCGGAAGATCGCGCTGCCGCCCTCGAACACGCCGATACCGTGCTCGGGATCAATTGCGACGACGCAAACGCGATCAGCATGGGGGCGTTTGTCCGGGGCATTCTGACACGCGACTATGATGGCGTAATCGGCGCGCTGGACCGCGCGCTGGCGATGAACGAGAACTCGGCGTTTGCGTTGGGCTTCAGCGCGCTGGTGAGCTCGCATAGCGAGCGCTACGCCAGAGCAGTCGATCACGCCCAAAAGGCGCTCCGGCTAAGCCCCCTCGACGATCCCCTGAACTATCATCCTTACTGCGCGCTTACGCTCACCCACCTGTTCACAGGTCAATTCCTGGAGGCGGTGAAATACTCGAGCCTGGCGGTTCAGGCGAATCCGGGCTTCAGTGTCGCGCATGTGTATCTTGTTGCCAGCCAGGTCGGCCTCGGCAACGCCGAAGCCGTGCGCGCGGCCGCGGACCGCCTGCTGGAGGTAGCTCCAACGTTCTCCGTGGACGCTTTCGTGCGCATGCGCCAGTTCCGCCCCTCTTTGATGGAGGGGCTGGCCGCCGCGCTGAGGCGGGCTGGTCTGCCGGAACGTGCGGCCGCTGAGTAGCGGCCTTGGCCGGCCAGTTTGGCTTCCGGTGATGACGTCGTCGTCCGCAAGCCCTGCTCCGGCTCCGCCGGCGCACCCGGTACGCGGGGACGCGAGCCTCGGAAACACCGGCAGACTTCGCCTGCCGGCCCGAAATGTATCGGGACCCTGACGCTTTCCAACAGCCGGCGTGAATCGCCCGCGGACGGGCCCGGGCATTCCGCGGTTGCAGAAGGGCCGGGCGCTATTCGCTCGCCAGCTTTTCCTCGATGGCGGCGTTGCGGATCGCGCGCTGCACCTTGTCGAAGGCGCGCACCTCGATCTGGCGCACGCGCTCGCGGCTGATGCCGAATTCCGTCGAGAGATCCTCGAGCGTGGTCGGCTCGTCCTTCAGCCGGCGCTCGGACAGGATGCGCCGCTCGCGCGGGTTCAGCAGCTTCAGCGCGTTGTCGAGCAGGTGCTTGCGGCGGCCGAATTCCTGGCTCTCGGCCAGCTGCGTCTCCTGGCTCTCGCCTTCGTCGACGAGCCAGTCCTGCCATTCGCCGTCGCCATCGATCTTCACCGGCGCGTTCAGCGAATGGTCGGGCGCCGCCATGCGCCGGTTCATGCTGACCACGTCGTCCTCGGGCACATTGAGGCGGGTGGCGATCTCCTTCACCGTGTCGGGGTGCAGGTCGCCTTCCTCCAGCGCCTTCAACTGGCCTTTGACCCGGCGCAGGTTGAAGAACAGCTTCTTTTGCGCCGCGGTGGTGCCGATCTTCACCAGCGACCAGGAATGCAGGATGTATTCCTGGATCGCGGCGCGGATCCACCACATCGCATAGGTGGCGAGGCGGAAGCCCTTGTCGGGGTCGAAGCGCTTGACCGCCTGCATCAGCCCCACATTGCCCTCGGAAATGACCTCGGACATGGGCAGGCCATAGCCGCGATAGCCCATGGCGATCTTGGCCACCAGGCGGAGATGGCTGGTCACCATCTTGTGCGCCGCCTCGGGGTCCTGATGCTCCTGCCAGCGCTTGGCGAGCATGAACTCCTCGGTCGGTTCCAGCATCGGAAACTTGCGGATTTCCGCCAGGTAGCGCGACAGGTTGCTATCGCTGACTAAACTCGGAAGGTTTCGTGCCATCTCGTCCCCTTATGGCGGCTAGGCGCCATCATAGAACAGCTCTGTCTCCCATCTATTACGAATGCTGCAGGGCAGCAGATTGATCCCCGCATACCTGACTGGAGCCGTCGGCTGTTAATGTTAGATAAGCTTACATTGCGGCGAATTCAAGGCGGGCGTCGTTTTTCCTCCGCCGCTGCTGACTCCCTCCCCCGGAACGGGGGAGGGTTGGGGTGGGGGCGGCCGGTGCCCCCCCCGCAGAGCCTTCGCTCGTTGCCCCCTCCCTGGCCTCCCCCGTCCCGGGGGAGGAGAAGCGGGCGACTTACCTCGCCAGCATTCTTTTAAGTTCAAGCAGATCCGCCGGCAGCTTTGACTCCCACCGCATCGTCTTGCCGGTGCGGGGATGGGCGAAACCCAGCACGGCGGCGTGCAGCGCCTGGCGCGGAAAGTGGCGGGCGAACTCGGCCGCTTGCGGCGGCAGCTTGGACCGCCGCGCCGGGGTCACCTTGCCGTAGACGCTGTCGCCGATCAGCGGATGGCCGATGGCGGCCAGATGCACGCGGATCTGGTGCGTGCGCCCGGTTTCCAGGTTGCAGGCAAGCTCCGCGGCGCCCAACCCGAATACCGTGAGCGTGCGGTAATGCGTGACCGCGGTCTTGCCGCCGCTCTTCACGATGGTCATGCGCTTCCGGTCGATGCCGTGGCGGCCGATATTGCCCTCGATG
>JAEUKU010000058.1 GCA_016794075.1 Rhodospirillaceae bacterium | reverse complement strand
AAGTCGGGTTGCGCGCCGGCACGCTGAGGGTGAGGAGCCGTTCGCCCTGCGGCGACAGCCGGAACAGCTTGCCGCCGTCATACATGGCAACCCAGACGCAACCCTTGCTGTCGACGCAGCAGCCGTCGGGCATGCCGTCGGTTTCCGCGTATTTCTGGAAAACGCGCCGATTGCTCAGCTTTCCGGTGGCGCCGTCGAGATCGTAGGCCAGCGTCTGCCGGCCGGCCGAGTCGTTGAAATAGAGCACGTCGCCCTGCGGCGAGAAGCTCGGACCGTTGCAGACCGTGAAGCCGCTGTCGCCGATGCTCCATTTGCCCTGGCGATTGAGCGAATAGAGGATGCCGCGCGGTGCGCTTTCGGTGGCGTCGTAGTTGCCGACCCAGAAATTGCCGTGGCGGTCCACCTTGGCGTCGTTGTAGACGAGCTCGGGTCGCGCCTCGTTCGGGTCGGCGAAGAAGGTGACGGCACCGCTGCGCGGGTCGAAGAAATGGAGGCCGCTGTCGAAGCCGCAGAGCAGCCGCCCGTCGGCGCACCGAACGATGGCGCCGATGGTGGCGAAGCCCGGCACCTTCCAGTCCTTGCGGCTGCCGTCGGGGGAGAGGCGCCGGATGGTCGGCCCGAACAGGTCGACCCAGTAGAGCTCGCCGGTGGCGCCGTTCCATTGCGGGCTCTCGCCCAGCTTGTCGCGGCTGTCTGTGACGATTCGCCAGTCGGGTTTGCGCGCCATGGAGGAGATCATCGGTTGACGTCGAACGCATTCCGAAATACTGGACACATATTCAGGATGCAGGAATACGCTAACATGCGCTAAAAAAGGCGGTCAAGCGGAGCCGCCGGTTGCGTCGGGCGCAAGCTGAGCAAGGGAAGAGGTTGCGGTGAACTATTTCGACAAAGCGGACTACACGGTCATCGTCGTCGGCGCCGGGCGCGGCATCGGCCATGCCAGCGCGCTGGAACTGGCGGCGCAGGGCGTCCAGGTGGCGTGTCTCGACAGCGATGGCGCCGGCGCCGAAAAGACCGCCGTGGAGATCGCGACGCGCGGCGGCAAGGCGGTGGCGGCGCGGCTCGACGTGACGGAGGCGGACTCGATCCGGCCGGCCATCGATTCCGCGATCAAGGGCCTCCGGCATATCGACGGGCTGGTGAACTGTGCCGGCATCACCGGCCGCACCAACGTTCCCGCGCACGAGGTCGACCCGGCCGATTTCGACCTGGTCTATCGGGTGAACCTGCGCGGCGCGCTGCTGCTGTCGCAGGCGGTGCTGCCGCACATGCTGCAGCGCCGCTACGGCCGCGTGCTGCATGTCGCCTCGATCGCCGGCAAGGAGGGCAATGCCGGCATGACCGCCTATTCGGCGACCAAGGCCGGGTTGATCGGCATGGTCAAGAGCATGGCCAAGGACTATGTCGAGCAGGGCATCACCATCAACGCGCTGGCGCCGGCGGTGATCCGCACGCCGATGGTCGACGCCTTGCCGCAGGCGACGGTCGACTACATGACCGCGAAGATCCCGATGCGCCGCTGCGGCGAGCTGACGGAGGCGGCCCAGCTGATCGCGTGGACCGTCTCGCCTGCTTGCAGCTTCACCACCGGCTTCACCTTCGACCTGACCGGCGGGCGCGCCACCTATTAGCCTGGATTTGCACGATCGTTTGGAATATCCGATAGTGATCAAAGATGTCTGAACGTCCATCATGACCCAACTCGGCAAGGCGCCGGCGCGCGCAACCATGCAAGGCACTCCGGCTGCGGCGGCGGAGGAGCAGGGCGGTTCCCGATCCGTCCGGCGCGCTTTGGAGATTCTCGAGTTCCTGCTGCAGCAAGGCGAGCCGGCGACGGTCGGCGCCATCGTGAGCGCGCTGCAGATTCCCAAATCCACCGCCTATGAGCTGGTGCGCACGCTCTCCGAGGCCGGCTATCTCGAGCCGGCCGGGCGCGGCGCCGGCCTGTTCCTGGGCCGCAAGCTGTTCGAGCTCGGCATGGCCTATCGCAGCCAGGTGGACCTGCTGCGCGACGGCAGCCAGATCGTCGAGGAATTGCGCGACACCACCGGCGAGACGGTGCAGCTCTCCGTGCTCGAGAACGACATGATGCTGGTGCTGCTGAAGGAGGAGGGCTCGCGCTCCATCCGCATCATCAGCCGCGTCGGCTCTCGCGTGCCAATCAACTGGGCGGCGGCCGGGCGTCTGCTGGTCTCCGATCTGGACGACGCGACGCTTGCGGCGCTGCTGAAGCGCACCGTGCGGCAATCGCCCACCGGCAGGTCGCTGACCGACGTGCCCAAGCTGATCCAGCAGATCCGCAAGTTCCGCAAGCAGGGCTACGCCACCGAGCTGAACGAGACCAACGAGCATGCCGGCTGCGTCGCCGCCCCGGTGATCGACGGCAGCGGCCGCTGCGTCGCCGCCATCAGCATCGTCGCGCCCGAGCATCGCCTGGGCAAGCAGAACCGCGACGAGCTGATCGCCCGCGTGCGCGAGGCGGCGGCGAAGCTCTCCGGCCGTCTCGGCGCCCACTAGGACTCCGCCTCTGGGGGAAGCCGCGCTGGTGCCGTCGGAAATGGCGGCGGCGGTTGACTCGCGGCTTTTTCCCGCTAACCTGCCCGTCTACATATCTGAACAGTAGTCCGGTATTCTGGAATGCCGCGGCTGGAACCAGGGCGGGCCTGCATGAAAATCGAGGCGGTCGACTTCTTCTATCTCTCCATGCCGGTCGTCACCAATGCCGGCGACGGCAGCCAGGACGCCCTGGTGGTGCGCCTGCGCGCCGGCGGCCTCGAGGCCTGGGGCGAATGCGAAGCCTCGCCGCTCACCTCCATCGCCTCCTTCGTCTGCCCGATGTCGCACGGCGCCTGCCGGCCGGTCGGCGCCTCGGTGCTGGGCGAGGATGTGTCCTCGCCCGCCGATATCGCGCGCATCGCCGCCACCATCCAATGGAACAGCATGGACCTGCTGCAGGCCGCGCATACCTGGTCGGGAGTCGAGATCGCGCTGTGGGACCTCGTCGGCAAGCAGCGTGGCGAGCCGGTCTACAGGCTGCTCGGCTATGACAAGGCCTATCCCAAGATGCCCTATGCCTCGCAGCTCTTCGGCGATACGCCGCAGCAGACGCTGGAGTTCTGTCGCGCGGCGAAGAAACTCGGCTATCGCGCCGTCAAATGCGGCTGGGGTCCCTTTGGTCGCGGAACGGTGCTGGACGACGCCGATCACTTGAACGCCGCGCGCGAGGGCATCGGCCCCGACGGCATCCTGCTGATCGATGCGGGGCAGATCTGGAACGAGGATGTGGAGGCGGCCGCCAAGCGCCTACCCTATCTCGAAGCGGTCAAGGCGACCTGGCTGGAGGAACCGTTCAACGGCAGCGCCTACGAGGCCTATGGCGCGCTCGCCAAGCGGTCCGGCGTGGTGAAGCTCGCCGGCGGCGAGGCGGCGCACAACATCCACATGGCGCGCCACACCATCGACATCGGCAAGGTCGGCTTCATCCAGATCGATTGCGGCCGCATCGGCGGCATCGGCCCGGCGAAGCAGGTGGCCGACTACGCGGCGGGCAAGGGCGTCACCTATGTGAACCACACCTTCACCACGCATCTGGCGCTGTGCGCGTCGATCCAGCCCTTCGCCGGCCTCGCCGATCACCGCATCTGCGAATACCCGGTAAAGCCGCAGCCGATGGCCTGGGAGATGTGCAAGACCCATATCGCGCCCGATAAGAACGGCGAGGTGCGGGTGCCCGAGGCGCCTGGCCTCGGCATCGAAATGGACCTGGCGGCGATGAAGAAATACCTCGTCGATGCCGAGATCAAGGTGGCCGGCAAGGTGCTCTACCGCACCCCGTCGCTCGCCTGACCGGGTGCGCGCTTGACGCTCATTTGCCTCGCGGCCTAGAGTCATCCGGTATGTCAGATGCTATTCCGGAATACCGGAAAGCAGCCGCAGCCAGGGAGGCGGGGACGGATTGATGGGCTTGCTCGCGGGACAGGTCTGCGTGGTCACGGGTGCCGGCCAGGGGCTGGGCCGGGCCATTGCGCTCGAGATGGCGGCCGAGGGCGCGCAGGTTGCACTGCTGGAGCGCAATGCGGAGACCGTGGGGCAGGTGGCCGCCGAGATCGAGGCGGCGGGCGGGACCGCCCAGCCGCATGTCCTCGACATCACCGATTACGACGCCTACGGCAAGGCGGTGGCGGCGATCGTCGCGAAGTTCGGCCGCATCGACGTGCTGGTGAACAATGCCGCGATCAATCCGCCCACCCGCACCATCCTGAACGACACGCTGGAGGACTGGCGCCGCACCATCGCCATCAATCTCGAATCGGTCTACATGGGCTCGAAGCTGGTGGCGCCGCACATGGTGGCGCAGAAGGCCGGGCGCATCATCCACATCGCCTCGATCCAGGGCTTTGCCTCGAGCGGCGAATGCGGATCCTACAATGCGGCGAAGGGCGGCATCATCGCCCTCACCAAATCCATGGCGGTGGAACTGGGGCCATACGGCATCCTCGTGAACGCGGTGGCGCCGGGCTTCATGCTGACGCCGATGTCGATCGTCAACGGTGTCGACGAGACCAAGACGCCGGACTTCATCGAATGGTACGTGAACAAGGGCAAGGTGCCGCTGCGGCGCACCGGCTACCCGGAGGACGTGTCCGGCACGGTCATCTTCCTCGCGTCCAGGTATTGCCGCTACATGACGGG
>JAEUKU010000004.1 GCA_016794075.1 Rhodospirillaceae bacterium | reverse complement strand
CGCGCGCGGGTCGAGGGAACCTCGTCGATGCTGCGGTAGCGCTCCATCGTCGGGTTCCCTGTCCGCCGCGCCGGCCGCTCAGCCGCGGCCGCGTTTCAACAGCCGCAGCCGCAAGGCATTGAGCTTGATGAAGCCCGCCGCATCGCGCTGGTCATAGACCTGGTCCGCTTCAAAGGTGACATGCGCCAGGCTGTAAAGGCTCTTCGGGCTGCGCCGGCCGACGACGGTGGCATGACCCTTGTAGAGCTTCATGCGCACCTGGCCCTCGACATGCTCCTGGCTCTTGTCGATCAGCGCCTGCAGCATCTCGCGCTCGGGGCTGAACCAGAAGCCGTTATAGATGAGCTCGGCATAGCGCGGCATGATCTCGTCCTTGAGATGCGCAGCGCCCCGGTCCAGCGTCAGGCTCTCGATGCCGCGATGGGCGTGGTACAGAATGGTGCCGCCCGGCGTCTCATAGATGCCGCGCGACTTCATGCCGACGAAGCGGTTCTCCACCAGGTCGAGCCGGCCGATGCCGTTGGCCTTGCCGAGCTCGTTGAGGCGGGTGAGCAGGGTGGCCGGCGACAGGCGCTCGCCGTTGATGGAAATGGCGTCGCCCTTTTCGAAGCCGATCTCGATATAGGTCGCCTTGTCGGGCGCCGCCTCGGGCGAGATGGTGCGCTGATAGACGAATTCCTCCGGCTCGTGCCACGGGTCCTCGAGCGCCTTGCCTTCGCTGGAGGAGTGCAGGAGGTTGGCGTCGACGGAGAAGGGCGCCTCGCCGCGCTTGTCCTTGGCGACCGGGATCTGGTGCTTCTCGGCGAACTCGATCAGCGCGGTGCGGCTGGTCAATTGCCATTCGCGCCAGGGGGCGATCACCTTGATGTCGGGGTTGAGGGCGTAATAGGTGAGCTCGAAGCGCACCTGGTCGTTGCCCTTGCCGGTGGCGCCGTGGGCGACCGCGTCGGCGCCGGTCTCCCGGGCGATCTCGATCTGGCGCTTGGCGATCAGCGGCCGGGCGATCGAGGTGCCGAGCAGATAGGTGCCCTCGTAGAGCGCGTTGGCGCGGAACATCGGGAAGACGTAGTCGCGCACGAAGGTCTCGCGCAGGTCCTCGATGTAGATCTGCTTGATGCCGAGCATCTCGGCCTTCTTGCGCGCCGGCTCCAGCTCCTCGCCCTGGCCGAGATCGGCGGTGAAGGTCACCACCTCGCAGCCATAGGTCTCCTGCAACCATTTCAGGATCACGGAGGTGTCGAGCCCGCCCGAATAGGCCAGCACGACCTTGTTGATCTTCTTGCTCATCGTCGCCCCAGGTTGGAAAACGCGCGGGAGTATAGGGGGATAGGCCAGGGCCGCAAGGGGTGGGCGGGGATGCCTAGCACGCTTGCCGCGGGCGGCGGAACCAGGGGCCATTTCAACCAGTTCTTAAGCTGTGCGGCGGAGGATGGGAGGGTCGCGGGTCGTTTTGCTGGCACGGGCCGGCCAAGGAGCGGGAAGATGTTGGAATTCAAGGCGAAAGCGGCCGATCACGGGGTATCCAAGACGGACGCCACCAGCGAAATTTCCCGAGCCAACCTGCTCCGGATCGAAACCTCGCGAGCCGACGCAGCGGCCAAGCGCGGCTGGTTCGCCGATTTCGGCTTTTTCGCCACGCTGGCTGCCCTGTTCTCCGGCTGGGGCGCCGACCGGGCCGAACTGCAGCCCATCCCGGTGCGCATCCGCGACCGCCTGTAAGCCTACCCTCCCAGCTGCTTCAGCCACGCCTTGGCGGCGTGGTGCTCAAAGGTGACCGCGCTGCAGCCGGCAGCCGCATCCTGGAATCCCTTCTTGGCCGCCGCCATGTCGCCCCCCAGCGCATTGCGGTGCCCGACGGAAAATTTGGCATCGCATCTATTCTGCTCCGCGCCACCCCCGGTCATGCGGGCGACGCGGGCGAGAAGCTCCGCATCGCTCATCTGGCCCAAGCGATGTCGCTTCAGGAGCGGCAGCATGGTGTCCGTGCGGCTGGACACGTCTTGGGCGGCGATCGGCGCGGGATCGCCGTTGCTGAGTTCCGATTCGATCAGCGCGGCGTTGAAGCGAAGCACGGCGGCCATGTTGCCATCGTGATCGTTCTCCTCATAGTCGCGCGCGGCGGACTGGAACAGCGCGGCGGCCTGCCGCCGGTCGCCAATGACGTACTCGACCATCGCCGAGGTCTCGTCAAAAGCTGGGGTCGGATCGCTGATCCGGTGATGCGCGAATTGCTGGCGCGCTTCCGCGTATCGGCCGCTTTCTCCCAGCAAGGCGGCCCGCCGGAGATGGCCGAAAGTCAGGGACGGCTGGGCGGCAATGGCCTGATCCATATCCGCCAGCGCTCCGGGCAGATCGTCCATGAATTCCCGCAGGATCGCGCGATAGTAATAGGCGTCGAAAATCTTGTCGGCGTTCTTGGAGGCAATGGCCGCCGCCACATAACGGTCGCAGCCT
This sequence comes from Rhodospirillaceae bacterium, assembly GCA_016794075.1. GTDB lineage: Bacteria > Pseudomonadota > Alphaproteobacteria > Dongiales > Dongiaceae > Dongia_A. The sequence goes on along the minus strand of JAEUKU010000004.1, from coordinate 492 downwards.
CGCGGATCCGACAGCCGATCGATCGCCTTGTTACAGGCTTCCTTCGCGCCGCCCAGCGAACCCTGCGATCCCGCACAACCGTGCAGAACGAGAAGCAGGCCGACAAGCGCGCCTTGCCGACGTTGCAGATGCCTCATCGCCATTCTCGCAGTTCCCCCAGTCACCTTCGCCGGCAAGTCGTGCTCTGTCGAGAGGCTTGGCCTCGCTCTGCTCAGGCCCCTCTCAGCCCTTGCGTGCCTTGTCCGCCTTCAGCCAGCGGAACAGTTCTTCCATCCGTGCCGCGATCAGCGCGGTGCCGTCGCGCTGCGACCAGTCATAGACGCCGCGGCCGTTGGCGATGCCGTTGGCGCCGGCGGCGACCAGGTCGGCGACGGCCTTGGCCGGCTCGGGCGCGACGTCGAGATGCGGGATCAGCGACTTGCCGAAATGGTACATGGTGTAGAGCCCGCCGGCATCGGCGGATTCGATCGGGCCGGTGATGCCGACGCGCCG
>JAEUKU010000444.1 GCA_016794075.1 Rhodospirillaceae bacterium | reverse complement strand
CAGCGCCTCGCCGCGGCCGAGATCGACGGTGATGTTGCCGAACTCGACGCGCTTGACCAGGCCGTTGATGATCTCGCCCTTGCGGTCCTTGAACTCCTCGAACTGCCGCTTGCGCTCGCTCTCGCGCACCTTCTGCACGATCACCTGCTTGGCGGTCTGCGCGGCGATGCGGCCGAAATCGATCGGCGGCAGCTCGTCGACGATGAGGTCGCCCGTCTTCAGATTCGGGTCGCTTTTCTGCGCCCATTGCAGCGGGATCTGCGTCGCCTCGTTCTCGACGGTCTCCACCACTTCGCGCACGCGGGTCAGCCGGATCTCGCCGGTCTTGCGGTCGATGTTGGCGCGGATGTCGTGCTCATGGCCGTATTTAGAGCGGCCGGCCTTCTGGATGGCCTGCTCCATGGCGGTCAGCACCTCGTCGCGGTCGATGCTCTTCTCGCGGGCCACCGCATCGGCGACCTGCAACAGTTCCATGCGCGGAATGGCAATGGCTTGTTCCATGACTCTTGCCTCTATTCGTCCTTCTGCTCGGCCCCGTCGGTCGCGGGGACGTGTTCGCTCAGTTCTGCATCCCGTTCTTCATTCAACTGGTGCAATTTGATGAGCGCATCAGTCAGCACCAGCTTGGCCTTGTGGATCTCGGCGAAGGGGATGCGGATCTCCGCCCCCTCCACGTCGAGCGCGACGGCCTTGGCATCCACCGCCTTGATCGCGCCCTTGAATCGCTTGCGCCCGTCAATCGGCGCGTTGGTCTCGATCTTCGCCTCATGCCCGATGAAGCGCTCGTAATCCTTCACCCTTGTCAGCGGCCGGTCGATGCCGGGCGAGCTCACCTCCAGGCTGTAGGTGCCGGAGATCGGGTCCTCGACATCCAACAACGCGGAGATCGCGCGCGACACCTCGGCGCAATCCTCGACCGACATCACCCGCCCGCCGGCCGGCTCGGCCATCACCTGCAGCGTCGGCCGCTGGCTGCCTGAAAGCTGCACGCGCACCAGCTCGAAACCCAGGGATTCGAGGGTGGGGGTGATCAGTTTCGCGATGCGCTCGGCCAGCATGAAGGTTTTCGGTCGTCCTTGCGGTCCCACCGCCCGACATGCGGCAACAAAGCATTCGGGCAATAAAAAAGGCGGGCCGTTGGCCCACCCTTTTTTATGGCTCGATCCCGTCGAACCTGGGAATTGGCCGGGACTATAGCCAGGAAAGTCGGAAAAGCAAGGAGAATGGCAAGAACAAAAACAGAACAATCCGGCCGCATTCGAGCCGCCCTATCAAAAGGCGGTGGGCGGTCGATGACGGGTCCTCAAAAATACATCAAATCCAGAATATGGAGTTGCGGCCTCCGGACCCTGGGGCTAGGTGACCGCGACCGCGCTCAGTCGTAGCGCCACAAAGGCGGCCCTTCATGCAGCATTCCATCGCGGACACAGCACCCGGCAGCGACCTCAGCGCCTTGTGGCGCCGCGCCGCCGAGCTCGGCATCGGCTTCCGTGCCGGCATCGCCGACCGGCCGCAGCGGCCGCAGGCCGGCTATCATGAGATGCGCGAGGCCTTCGCCGCGCCGACGCCGGAGGATGGCGCGCCGGCGGCGCAGGTGATCGAGGATCTGGCGCGGCTGGCGGAGCCCGGCCTGCACGCCATGACAGGTCCGCGCTTCTTCGGCTGGGTCATCGGGTCGTCGCATCCCGCCGGCGTCGCCGCCGACTGGCTGACCAGCGCCTGGGGCCAGAATTGCGGCAACCACCATGCGACCCCGGCCGCGGCGGCGGTGGAAGAGGTCGCGGCGCGCTGGCTGCTCGATTTGCTGCGCCTGCCCGCCGATTGCTCGGTCGGCTTCGTCACCGGCGCCACCATCGCCAGTTTCGTCGGCTTGGCCGCCGCGCGGAGCGAGGTGCTGCGCCGCGCCGGCTGGGATGTCGAGGCGAAGGGCCTGTTCGGCGCGCCGGAAATCCGCGTGCTGATCGGCGACGACGCGCATACCTCGGTCTTCTCGGCGCTGCAATTCCTCGGCCTCGGCCATGACCGGGTCGTCCGGGTCGCCACCGACAGGAACGGTCGCATCGATGCCGCCGCCTTCGCGCGCGCCGTGGCGGCGGGCGAGGGGCCGTTGATCGCCATCGCCCAGGCCGGGCAGCTTAACACCGGCGCCATCGATCCGGTGGCCGAGATGGCGCCGCTGGTCCAGGCGCAGGGCGGCTGGCTGCATGTAGACGGCGCCTTTGCCTTGTGGGCGCGCGCCTGTCCGGAGACCGCGGCCCTGGCGGAAGGGCTGGAGCTGGCCGATTCCTGGGCCACGGACGGGCACAAGTGGCTGCAGACGCCCTATGATTGCGGCTATGCCATCACCCGGCATCCGGAAGCCCATCGCCGCGCCATGACCATCGCCGCCTCCTATCTTCCCGCCGCCGAGGCCGGCGACCGCGATCCCTCGCATTACGTGCCGGAATTGTCGCGACGGGCCCGCGGCTTCGCCACCTGGGCCATCATCAAGACCTTGGGCCGCGCCGGCATCGCCGAGATGGTCGGCCGGCACTGCCGCCTGGCGCGGCGCATGGCCGCAACGCTCGGCGCCACCTCCGGCATCACCATCCTCAACGACGTGACGCTGAACCAGGTCATCCTCAGCTTCGGTGCCGGACGCGGCGACGAGGCCGGCGACCGCCTCACGCAGCAGGTGATCGAAACCATCCAGCGCGACGGCGCGCTGTTCGCCGGCGGCGCCAGATGGCGCGGCCGCTGGGTCATGCGCCTGTCGGTAATCTCCGGCCAGATGACCGAGGCCGATGCCGATCGCGCCACGGCGGCGATCCTGAAGGCCTGGGACGAGGTGCGCGGCGACAATGCCTAGCGCAGGCGCCGGCATCGACCTGCGCGAGTCGCTGCCGGCGGACCTCGCCACGCTGGAACGGCTGTATCCGGCGGCGTTCCCGGCCGAGGACCTGCTGCCGTTGGTGAAAGGCCTTCTCGCCGGCCGCGGGGACGTCCTGTCGCTGGTCGCGGTCCACGATCAGGCGCTGGTCGGCCATGTCGCCTTCACCCTGTGTCATCTCGCCGGGCGGCGCGAGAAGATCGCCCTCCTCGCCCCGCTCGCAATCGCGCCCGCCTGGCAGAAGCGCGGCATCGGCAGCGTGCTGGTCCGCGCCGGGCTGCGGCGCCTGAAGGACACGGATGTCGCGATGGTTCTGGTGCTGGGCGATCCCGCGTATTACGGCCGCTTCGGCTTCCGGCCCGGTCACGGCATCCTGCCGCCCTATCGATTGCCGGCGGAATGGCACACGGCATGGCAAGCCCTCGACCTGCGCGAGCGCGGCGCCGATCTCCAGGGCGAGCTCGTCGTGCCCGAACCCTGGCAGCGGCCGGCGCTCTGGGCGCAGTAGCGGCATTGGCGTCGGTCTTGCCTGATGCAGCCGTCGGATTCAGAAGTTCGCGGCGATCGGCGTGCTGCAGGGATCGCGCGGGTTTGCGCTCGATGCGCCGGGCAGCTGCGCCGCATCCGGCGTGGCCGGGGTCAGGGTTTCGCGGCCCGAAGCCCCCTGCGGCCCGCCCCACCACAGGCCGCGCAAATCATGGCCGTTGCTGCAGAAGGCGGCCACGGCCGGGAAGTTCTCGTAGGCATAGGCGACCACCAGCATCGAGCCCATCCGCACGCCGCTGCCGAGGAACACCTGGCGCGGCGCATGCCAGACGATCCTGACGTGATCGCCGGACCGCTCGAAATCCGCATAGCCGGTATAATGCGAGCGGCCGCCCGGATTTACGCCGAGGGAGATCTGATAGCGACCGTTGAGGTCGGGCGAGCCGCTCAGGACCTCGCGCCCGGGGGCAATCCCCGTGGCGCGGGAAGGGAGCCAGATTCCATCCAGCGTTCCCCCGTCGATCCGATAGATGACGATGCCCGTCTCCGGCTCCGGGGTCACACCCTCACGCCAGAACGCGACGCCCAGCACATGATTGAGGGTCAGGGCAAAACCGTTTCGCGCGCCGCGCCCGTCGAGCTGCCATGCGACCTGGTAGGCGAAATCCTGTCTGGCGATCGACACCGTGCCGCCATAGGCCGCGCCATCGGCGCCCATGCCGGACAGCGCGTAGGTGCCGGCGAAGCTATCTTCCGCCGCGGCGGCGCGTGCGGCACAGACGAAGCACAGACACGCGAGGAGAAGGCGGATCCTGAAACGCACTGAACTGCCTTGCATGACAAGACTCCAGGTTGCGTTACGGCAGGATCACAACCTAGAAGAGTGTCCTTAACAAGGCGATAACGTGGCGCGACAATGGCCCGATCCGCGGGTCACTGGCCGGCGAGCGATGGGTTCCACCTCGCGATCGCGTCCCGGCAGCGCTGGGAGGGTTCGGCGGCGTTGCCGTCGGTGCCCGATTGCACCAGGCGATCTGGCGTCACGATGCCGGAATGGCCGTAGGTGGCAAGCCCGGTCAGCACATGCGCGTCGGCGCAATAGGCGACGATGGCCGGGGCGAAGCCGCGGGCGAATCCGGCGATCAGCACGTCGCCGATTCGCAGGCCGGCGCCGTCATAGGTCCCATCCGCCATATGCCAGCTCATCTGGTAGGTATCGCCCCGGCGCGCGATCTCGAGATGCCCAGCCGCGCCGTCGTCGCCCTGCACGATGTCGTAGCGGCCGCCGAGACCCGGCGGCCCCTGCAGTGTTTCGCGTACCGAAGGCTGCCCGTCGCCATGCGACATCCGCACGCCCTCCAGCCTGCCGCCGGCGATGCGGTAGGCGACGACGAAGCTGCCGCGGAACTGGCCGCTCAGCGCTTCGGTATAGGCAGCGCCGAACACCCCGTCGAGACTGAGGCCGATGCCGCCGAACAAATTGCCCTCGTCCTCCTGCCAGGCGATGACGAAGCCTTCGCCGCGCCGCGCGATGGTGGCGACGCTGCGCCGGGACTTACCCGCCAGCGTGACCGTGCTGTGGCGGTACTCGCCGATGAAGGCATCCGACCCGTCCGGCCCGGTTCCAGGTTCCTGGCTGCCGGCCGGAGCGGCCAGCGCCAGCAGCGCGGCCGCGGCCGCGGCCGAAAAGCCGGCCCGGCCGGGGAGGTCCTTCCTGATGAAAGCCCGGATCATCCAGTCCTCGCTCGGCGCTGCAACCATGGCCACTTGAACGCCCGCCCAGGATCGCTCATATGACGGCGCGACTCACGGGTTTTATTCAGAGGTTCTGCGGCTATGAAAATGGAAAAGATGGGCTTCCAGGCCGAGGTGTCGCGCCTGCTGGATATCGTCGCCCACTCCCTCTATTCCGACCGCGCCGTCTTCCTGCGCGAGCTGGTCTCCAACGCTTCCGACGCCTGCGACAAGCTGCGCTATCTCAGCCTGACCGAGCCGGGCCTGCTCGCCGACGCTCCCGATTTCGCCATCACCGTCGCCATCGACAAGGCGGCGAAGACGCTGACCGTTTCCGACAACGGCATCGGCATGAACCGGGACGAGCTCATCTCCCATCTCGGCACCATCGCCCGCTCCGGCTCGGCGCAGTTCGTCCAGGCGCTGGAAGCGGGCGCCGAGAACAAGGCCGACAAGAAGAAGCGCGACGTCTCGCTGATCGGCCAGTTCGGCGTCGGCTTCTACGCCGCCTTCATGGTCGCCGACCGGGTCGAGGTGGTCAGCCGCCGCGCCGGCGAGACCCAGGCCTGGAAATGGGTCAGCGACGGGAAAGGTGAATTTGAGGTTGGAGACTCCGACCGCGCAGGCCGCGGCACCGACGTGATCCTGCACATCAAGACCGGCGCCGAGGAATTCCTCGACTCCCACCGCGTCTCCTCCATCATCACCAAATATTCCGACCACATCGCGCTCCCCATCAAACTGGTCGAGGGCGGCAAGGAGGAGAAGGTCAATCAGGCGGCGGCGCTCTGGACGCGGCCGAAATCGGAGATCACGGAAGAGCAGTACCGCGACTTCTACCGGCACGTGGCGCACGCCTTCGACGAGCCCTGGTCGACCCTGCATTTCAAGGCCGAGGGCAAGATCGAATATACCGGCCTGGTGTTCATTCCGTCGACCAAGCCCTTTGACCTGTTCCACCCCGACCGCAAGCAATCGCTGAAGCTCTACGTCAAGCGCGTCTTCATCACCGATCATTGCGAGGAGCTGCTGCC
>JAEUKU010000424.1 GCA_016794075.1 Rhodospirillaceae bacterium | reverse complement strand
CCCGCCTCGGCCTTGCCCTCGACCACCTTCGAGACCAGCCTTCCCTGCGTCCAGACATGCTCGCGCAGCGCGCCCACCAGATCGGCATTCTCGGCGAAGCGCTCCATCAGGATCTGCATGGCGCCGTCGAGTGCTGCCTTCGCGTCGGCGATGCCCTTCTCCGCATCGACGAAAGCGGCGGCCTCCGTCTCCGGCACCCGACCCGGATCGCCGAGCAGCAGGTCGGCGAGCGGCTCCAGCCCCGCTTCGCGCGCGATCTGTGCCTTGGTCCGGCGCTTCGGCTTGTAGGGCAGGTAGAGATCCTCGAGCCGCGCCTTGGACTCGGCCGCCTCGAACTGCTCGCGCAGCGCCGGGTTGAGCTTGCCCTGCTCCTCGACGCTTTTCAGGATCGCCGCGCGGCGCTCCTCCATCTCGCGCAGGTATTTCAACCGCTCGTCAAGCGTACGGAGCTGTGTGTCGTCGAGCCCGCCGGTCGCCTCCTTGCGGTAGCGCGCGACGAAGGGCACGGTCGACCCGCCGTCGAACAGGTCGATGGCGGCGGTCACTTGCGCCTCGCGCACGTTCAGTTCCTGGGCGATGCGGGCGGGAATGGAGAGACTCGGCAACGCGGCACCTGTGCAAAATGGGCCGCCCTTCTAGCTTGGCGCCTGCCGGTGCTCAAGTCGGGATCGGCAAGGCCATTCGCCGCAAGGACCGGCGCGACCGGGAAGAGAATGGCACGAAAACCGCCGTGGCCTACGGGACAATCAATCCCTAGACCTCGGCCATGATCACATGTGCCTGAATCTTGGCGACGACCTCGCCGCTGCCGTGTCGGGCTGCGATGGCGGCGGCGGCGTAGTCGGTTGCCGCTTCCAGTTTTCCCGCCGCTCTGGCCTCGATTTCGCTGCGCAGAACGGTTCCCTGGCAATAGGCAACGGCCGGAACGCGCGGCGAGGATGCCCGGCTTTGTTCGGCGTGCGTCTCGATCACAACGCGGGAGAAACCCGCGTTCTCCAGCTCGCGACGAATCAGCGCCGTATCGTGATAGCCGTGCGGCGTGCGCGCCAGAAAGCGCGGCGGATCATCGGGGAAGATCCTGGCGAGCGCGTTCGTCACATCATCCGCAAAGACGTTTTCCTCGATGCGATCCCAGACGCTGAACAGGAAATGCCCTCCGGGTTTCAGGACTCGCCTTGCCTCGCGATAGGCGGACGGCCGGTCGGGAAAGAACATCGCGCCGAACTGACAACAAACGAGATCGAACGTCGAAGCCTCGAATGGCAGGGCCAGAGCATCCGCCTGGCGCCACGTGATGCGAGCGTCGGGAGCTTGTCGCGAAGCGGCGTAGTCGAGCATCGGCTGGTTGAGGTCGGTTGCGACATAGCTTGCGCCGCGGGACAGAGTCGGCGCCAAGGCGCGGGTGACGACCCCGGTGCCCGCCGCGGTCTCCAAGACGGCGCTCGGCGACAACAAGGCTGCCCGCCGCGCCAGATCCGCCGCATAGGGCGCGAAAATCAACGGCACCATGTAGCGGTCGTAGTTCTCCGGGATCGAGCCAGCAAATACCTTGTCCGCTTCCAGCATGCGATCACCCGCTGCCCGCTTGATGGCATGTTAGACTACCATATGGCTGGCCGCGCCGCGCCAACCTCCGGCGGTGCGAAACATGCCGCCAGCACAGGCCGACACGCCGACCAGGCCCGGCACCGAGCTTCTTCGGCCCGCGGGGTCAACCGCGTCGGCATTTCGTTGGATCGGCGATTTGGCGCAAGCTGGCTGGGGCGCCAGGATTCGAACCTGGGATGGCGGGACCAAAACCCGCTGCCTTACCGCTTGGCTACGCCCCAGCAGGCCCCGGCCGGACCGCAAGGGTCGGCGGGCGGCGGCACCATAGGCAAGCGATTCCGCCATTGCAACACTTCCGCGGCCGGCCGGCGCGGCGCGCCGGGGCGTTTTGCGGCCTTGCGGCGGCCGTCGGCGGCCCGGTAATTTCATCTGTCGCACCACGCGGGCGCCATGGCGGCCCGGCGGGTGGCGTGCCCGCGAGTGCCCATGACCGAGAAGCCGCTCACAGCGAACCCTGAAGACCGGCCGGTGCCGCCGGAAGGCCATCACCTCACCCGCGCGGTGGCGGCAGCACGGATCGCGGCGGCGTCCGGTCCGGAGCCGGTGCCCGTACCGGCGCCCAACACCGACCCAGCGCCCGGCGGCTCGTCCGCGGCGACGGCAGGGCGGGCGGCGGCGGAGCAAGCGGCGGAGGCCGGTCCGGAGGCTGATCCGAAGGGGCCCGATCGGCTTGGCGCAGATCGCGACGCCGCTCCGGACGGAGGGACGCCCGCCGCGCCGGCCGGCGTGCATACCAGGCCGATCCGCCCGATGCGGACCAGGACCGGCGGCCAGCCGCTGGCCTGGTCGGGCTTCCTGCTCGGCGGTCTTGCCCTGGTCTTCGCCATCGCCCTCACGGTCCTGCTGTGGCGCTTCGCCGGCGAAGAGCGGGCCGCACCCGGTCCCGTCGCCACCCTGCCGACCGAAGACCTGCTGGAGATGGAAACCCTGCTCGACCAGCTCGGCTTTCCGCCCGGGCCGCCCGACGGCGTCATCGATGCCGAGAGCCTCGCCGCCATCCGCGATTTCCAGCTGACCGCGGGGCTGCCGGTCGATGGCGAGCCCAGCCGCCTGCTGCTGGAGGAACTGCGCGCCGCCCTGGCGGAACTGACCGGCGCGGCGGATTAGAGCATTTTCCGCCGAAGTGGACGCCGGTTCGGCGCAGAAAATGCGACCCATCAAGCCTGAGAGAGCAAGATGCGATTCAATCCAATCGCATCTTGCTCTAGGCGGCCAGCGCGGCCGCCACCGACCACCACGCCGGATACCGGCTTTGCACCGCGCGCAGCGCCAGGCGCGCCGCCGCTTCGTCCGCGAACAGGCCGAAACAGGTCGCCCCCGACCCGGAGAGCCGCGCCAGCGCGCAGCCCGGCAATGACTCCAACGCCGCCAGCACGTCGCGGATCGCCGGCGTGACCTCGCTCGCCGCCGCGGTCAGGTCGTTCCGGCAGGCGGAAAGCCGACGCACGAGGTCCGCGAAGTCGCGCGGCGCCTCGGTCCAGCGCCCAGGCAGGGAGAAATCGCCGCGCCGCGCCTTGAACACGGCCGGGGTCGGCGTCGCCACGCGCGGATTGACCAGCAGCAGCCAGCAGCGCGGCAAACCCTCCGCCGGCGCGATCTCTTCGCCGATGCCGCCGACGAAGCTCGGCCGGCCGGCGAGGCAGACCGGCACATCGGCGCCGAGCTCCGCGGCCAGGCGCATGAGCGCCGATTCCTCCGGCGCCACGCGCCACAAGTCGCAAAGCAGTCGAAGGCTCGCCGCCGCGTCGGCCGAGCCGCCGCCGATGCCGGAGGCGATCGGCAGGTTCTTGACCAGCCGGATAACAGCCCCCTGGCGCGTGCCGGTCAGCTGCCGCAAGCCTTCCGCGGCGCGCAGCACCAGGTTCTCCGGGCCGCTCTCCAGCCCCTGCGCAAAGGGCCCGTCGATGGCGAGCGTCAGCCGCTCCGCCGCCGCCGCCGACAGCGCGTCGCCGGTCTCGGCGAAGACGATCAGGCTGTCGAGCAGATGGTAGCCATCGGCGCGCTTGCCGGTGACGTGGAGATAGAGATTGATCTTGGCGCGCGCGAGCATGGCGGGAACGACCGGAACAGGACGACGAACGAGGAAGCTGCGGATCAACCGCCGGAAGCCTCTCCGGCGGTGGACGACGGCGCCGGCGCGGCATTGCCGGATTGATCGGGCAGGCCTTCTTCGAGCTTTTTCTCGATGGCGGGCTGCAGGTCCGGCTCCGGCTCGAAGCTCAAGGCGCGCGACCACTGGAAGCGCGCCTCGTGGTGGCGGCCGACCTTCCAATAGGCGTCGCCCAGGTGGTCGTTCAGCACCGGATCGGTCGGCGCCAGCTGCACCGCCTTCTCCAGGTTCACCACCGCCTTCTCGTAATCGCCGAGCATGTAATGGGCCCAGCCGAGGCTGTCGACGATGAAGCCCTCCTCGGGGCGCTGCTGCACCGCCTTCTCCAGCATCGGCAGCGCCTTGTCGAGATGCTCGCGGCGCTCGACCCAGGTATAGGCGAGATAGTTCAGCACATAGGGCTCGTCCGGCGAAAGCTCCAGCGCCTTGAGGAAATCCTGCTCCGCCGGCGGCCAGTTCTTCGCCCGCTCATAGGCGATGCCGCGATAATAGAAGAGCTGCCAGTCCTCCGTCTCCAGCTTGCCGAGCCGCTCGATGGCGATGGTGTAGGCCTTCGCCGCGCCGGTGTAATCCTTGGTCGAGCGCAGCAGCTGGCCGAGCTGCTGGGCGGCGGAGATGTCGGCCGGATCCTCTTCCATGACCTGGCGCAGCATCTTTTCGGCTTCGGCGTTCTTCTCCTGCTGCCGGTAGCATTCGGCGATCGAGAGCTGCGCCGGCCGGTGATAGATCGAGCTGCGCTCAACCTGCGCATAGGCGGCGATGGCGGCGTCCCAGCGGCCGATCTGGCGGTAGAGATCGCCGAGCGCCACCCGCGCGATGTCGAGCTTGGGGTCGAGATCGAGCGCCAGCTGCACCAGCCACAGCGCGTCGCCGTTGAAATCGTCGGCCATCAGCTCCATGCCGATCTGGCCATAGGCGATGGCGAGGCCCTGCTTCACATCGGTGATCAGCGGGCCCTTGCCTGGACTGGCCTCGATCCGGCGCAGCATGGCGCCGGCCACGTCCTCGCCGCGGCCCTGGGCCTGGGCGCGATAGCGTTCCACCATGTCGCGCGCGGCCTGCTCCTTGCCCTGGCGCAGCATGAGCGCGACATAGAGCTCGGCCAACTGGGCGGGGATCTCGACGGTGGAATCGATCGCCGCCAGCAGATTCGCCTCGGCGGCCTTGGCGTCGCCGGCGTGGTCCTGGATCAGCCCGACCTGCACCTGGTGCAGCATCGTGGCGCCTTCCATCTCGGTCAGCGGCTGCAGCTCGTCGAGTGCCGCCTGCTTGTCCTTGGCGCCCATCGCCAGCCAGCCGCGCAGCATCGGGCCGATCACCGCCATCAGGCGGTCATCCGGAAGCTGCCGCGCCAGTTCCAGCGCCTCGGCGTATTTCCCGGCGCGCGCCTGCTCCTGGATGAGGGCGACGGTGATGAGGGCGGATTTGAAGCCCGCCGCCTGCATGCGCTTGGCGAGGTCGATGGCGTCGGCAATACGGCTGTCGCTGAGCATGGCGAACAGCGTCTTCTGCGCCAGGCCCGGATCGGTCGGCTCCTCGCCCAGCGCGATGCTCAGCAGGTCGGCTGCCCGGCCCATGTCGCGCGCGTCGAAGGCGGTCATGCCGGCGAGATAGGCGCCGGTGCCGCTCCATTCCTCCGGCCCGGCCGCCGGCGCCTCCACCACCACATTGCCTTCGGCATCGGCGATGGCGGTGCCTGCCGGCTGGCCCGATGGGTTGAGATTGTTCGCCACCGGCTGCTCCGGACCGCAGGCCGTCAGGATCAGCGCGAGCAATGGGGCCAGCAGCCCGGCCGCGTGCAGGTGCCGGCGAACCCGGCGGGAGGGGCGGTCCAAGCGTGGCATAGGCAAGCGCCTGTCGGTCATGAACGGGTCATTCCGGGAAAAGGGATTGCGATCGCCCCAATATAAGGCGTCCTCTCTTAACATTCCCACCCGGATTTGCCTCACATATTCGGGTAGTTGGGGCCTCCGCCACCCTCCGGGACGACCCAGTTGATGTTCTGGGTCGGGTCCTTGATGTCGCAGGTTTTGCAATGGACGCAGTTCTGGGCGTTGATCTGCAGCCTGGGATTGCTGCCATCGCTCTCGCGCACGATCTCGTAGACCCCGGCCGGGCAATAGCGCTGCTCCGGCGCGTCGTAGAGCGCCAGGTTGACCTCGATCGGCACATCCTTGTTCTTCAGCGTCAGATGCGCCGGCTGGTTTTCCTCATGGTTCGTGGCCGAGAGGAAGACCGAGGACAGGCGATCGAAGCTGACCACCCCGTCCGGCTTGGGATAGGGGATCTTCGGCATGTCCGACGCCTTGCGCAAAGCCGTGTGGTCCGGATGGTTGTGCAGGGTCCATGGCGCCTTGCCGCGGAACAGGTAGGTGTCGATTGCCGAATAGGCGAGGCCCATCCACATGCCGCCGTGGAAGGACGGCCGGATGTTGCGCACCCGGTAGAGCTCGTCCCACAGCCAGGTCTTTTTCAGCGCCTCGGGATAGGCGGTGATCTCCGCCCCCGCCGCGTCGCCGGCCTTCAGCCGCGGATAGATCGCCTCCGCCGCCGTCATCGCCGATTTCATCGCCGTGTGCGTGCCCTTGATCTTCGGCACGTTGACGAAGCCGGCCGAGCAGCCGATCAGCGCGCCGCCGGGAAAGGTCAGCTTGGGGATCGACTGGAAGCCGCCCTCGTTGATCGCGCGCGCGCCATAGGCGATGCGCCGCGCGCCCTCGAAGATCGGCCGGATCGCCGGATGCTGCTTGAAGCGCTGGAACTCCTCGAACGGCGAGAGGTGGGGGTTCGCATAGTCGAGGCCGATGACGAAGCCGACCGCCACCTGGTTGTTCTCCAGATGATAGAGGAAGGAGCCGCCATAGGTGTTGGCATCCATCGGCCAGCCGACCGTGTGGGTGATCCTGCCCTGCTCGTGCTTGGCCGGGTCGATCTCCCACAGCTCCTTGATGCCGATGCCGTAGGTCTGCGGATCGCTGTCGGCGCGCAGGTTGAAGCGCTCCATCAGCCCCTTGCTGAGCGACCCGCGGCAGCCCTCGGCGAACAGCACCTGCTTGCCGTGCAGCTCGACGCCGCGGGTGTAGTTGGCGGTCGGCTGGCCGTCCTTGCCGATGCCCATGTCGCCGGTGGCGACGCCTTTGACCGCACCGTTTTCGTCATAGATGACTTCCGCCGCGGCGAAGCCCGGATAGATCTCGACCCCCAGCGCCTCGGCCTGCTGGCCCAGCCAGCGGCAGAAGTTCCCGAGCGAGATGATGTAGTTGCCGTGGTTGTTCATCTGCGGCGGGGTCAGCAGGCTGATGGCCCGCTTCTCGGTCAGGAACAGGAAATGGTCGTCCTTGGCCGGGGTGTTGAGCGGCGCGCCCTTCTCCTTCCAGTCCGGGATCAGCTCGTTCAGCGCGCGCGGCTCCAGCACCGCGCCGGAGAGGATATGGGCGCCGATCTCCGCCCCCTTCTCCAGCACGCAGACCGCGACGTCATGGCCGTGCTCGGCCGCCAGCTGCTTCAGGCGGATCGCCGCGCTCAAGCCCGCAGGCCCGCCGCCGACGATCACCACATCATATTCCATGACCTCGCGATCCATACCGCTCCTCCCAGAAGGCGGCGATGCCGGCCGCCTTGTTGTTCACCCCAGTCCCGCCCGCAACGCCGTTCCGCGATCCCTTTGGCCAAGTCGGCGGAATGGAACGCGTCGCGATCCGGTGCTACGGTCGGTGTCATGTCACAAGACGCCCCGACCAGGCAACTTGCCGCCGACTACACCCCGGCAGAAGCCCTCGCGCTGCTGAGTCTCTATATCGAATGGGGCGCCGACGAGGCTATTGAGGCGACGCCGCAAAGCCGCCTTGGGACGACCCTGCAGGAGACGGCGGCGGTCCGGATCGAGTCGCCGCGGGCCATTCCACGGGCGAGTCCGGCCCCGGCCGTGGCCGAACCGCCGCGGCAGCTGGCCGAGGCGCCGGCCCGCGCGCCTTACCTTGCCAACACGACCGCCGCGCCGGGCCGCACCTTAGGACCGCAGGATCAGGCCGCCATCGCCTCGGCCCGCGAAGCGGCCGGCGCGGCGCCCGATCTGGCCGCCCTGCGGGCCGCCCTGGAGCGGTTCGACGGCATCGGCCTGCGCCGCACCGCCACCAACCTGGTCTTCGCCGACGGCAACCCGGCGGCCAAGGTTATGCTCGTGGGCGAGGCGCCGGGGGCGGATGAGGACCGGCTCGGCCTGCCCTTCGTCGGGGTGTCGGGCCAGCTGCTCGACCGCATGATGGCGGCGATCGGGCTGGATCGGACCAGTTTCTACATCACGAATGTGTGCTTCTGGCGGCCGCCGGGGAACAGGAAACCCACCGACGCGGAGCTGGCGGCCCAGAAACCCTTCGTCGAGCGCCATATCGAGCTGGTCGCGCCCCGGATTCTGGTCCTCGTCGGCGCCGCCTCGGCCCAGGGAATGCTGCAAACGACGGAAGGTATCACCCGGCTGCGGGGTCGCTGGTTCGAGTATCAGACAGCGGGGCTGGCGAGCCCGATCGCGACCCTGCCCATTTTCCACCCTGCGTACCTGCTCCGCCAACCAGCACAAAAGCGTGAAACGTGGCGCGATCTACTGAAGCTGAAAAGCCGCCTCACGTAGTCGTTAATAGAACCTTTTTCCCAATAAGTGATTCCGAACTAAAACAATTATCTAAAAAGCCGCGTAGTATGCACACGCGGGTATTAACTAATACGTATAGTATGTTGGAACTCCCGTATGACCATACGGGTTGTTGCCGCGCGAGATTTTTAGTGGACTCCCCCTCCCCGATCATCTAACCCTGACTCCGGGAGAAAACAAGAAATCGTTAACCAATTCGTTCCTTTCGGGCTGGAACGAGTGCACCAGGGGGACAGGACCTTGGCGATGATGAGGCACCGACGGGGCTGGCGCTTTTGGGCGCTGACCGCATTGACGACGACGACGCTGGCCGCCGGGCTTCCGGCGGCGGCTTTCGCTCAGGACGCCGCAACGGCGGCGCGGCCGGGCGACGACGTGCAGGTGGACGGCATCTCCTTGCCGAAGCCCCTGGATGCGGTGAATGCCGATCGCTACCGCGACATTTTCCGGCTCCAGGCCGCGGGCGATTTCCGCCGCGCCGACCAACTGATCAGCCAGCTGACCGACCAGTCGCTGCTGGGCCACGTGCTCGCCGACCGCTATCTGTCGCCGGACTATAATTCCAACGCCAAGGAGCTCAGCGACTGGCTCAGGCGGTTCTCCACCCTGGCGGTGGCGCAGCGCATCTACCTGCTGGCGCTCGACAAGGGCGCCGAGGCGCCGACCCAGCCGGAGACCATCGGCATCCACATGGGCTCGCCCGACGAGGCCTCCAACGACCGCGACGCCAACTGGCTGGCCGGCATGGAGGCTTGGAAGCGGGGCGATTTCGCCAAGGCCGCCGTGGCCTTTGCCCGCGACGCCGAGAACCCGGAGAACGACCCCTGGAACGAATCCAAGGCCGCCTTCTGGGTCGCGCGGGCCTATCTGCGCGCCAAGCAGCCGGACCAGGTCAGCCCCTGGCTCAAGCGCGCCGCCAGGCACCCGCTCACCTTCTACGGCCAGCTGGCCTCGCGCGCCCTTGGCATCACGCCGCAGATCGACTGGTCGGCGCCGAAATTCGCCAAGGCCCATGGCGACCAGCTGATGGCAGCCCGCTCCGGCAAGCGCGCCATGGGTCTGCTCCAGGTCGGCCACAAAGCGATGGCGGAGAAGGAGCTGCTGCTATTGCAGCAGAAGGCCAAGGACGAGCTCGACGAGGCCCTGCTGGCGGTGTCGCAAGCGGCCAACCTGCCGACCCTGGCGCTGAAGATGGGCGCCACCCAGCGGCTCTACGCCGACGCGGTCATTCCGGCGGCGCTCTACCCGGTGCCAAGCTGGCAGCCCGAGGGCGGCTTCACCATCGACCGCGCCCTGCTTTATGCCGTGATGCGCCAGGAATCGGGGTTCAATCCAAATGCCCGCAGCGGGGACGGCGCCATCGGCCTGATGCAGATCATGCCGGAGACCGGCAAGAAGCTCGGCTTCGAGCCGGGCGAATTGCGCGATCCGGAGAACTCGATGGCCGCCGGGCAGAAATATCTCGGCTGGCTGCTGGCCATGGACCTGGTCGATTCCGACGTGATGCTGGCCGCCGCCGCCTACAACGCGGGTCCCGGCAGCCTGCAGAAGTGGAAGAAGGCGAGCCGCGCCGGCGACGACGCGCTGATGTTCCTGGAGACCCTGCCGGCCAAGGAGACCCGCCAGTTCGTGAAGCGGGTGCTGGCCGCCTACTGGATCTACCAGGAGCGCCTGGGCCAGGACACGCCGACCCTGAAGGCCCTGGCGACCGGCGGCTGGCCGCGCTATACGCCCCAGGACGGGATCGCGACCGCCGCCAATTGAGGCGCCCGCGTCCCGCCTGATCGGCAACTTCCAGGTCCCGAGGTCCCATGCCGCGGATTGACGAAAGCCGGCCGTTCCTCGCCGTCAACATCGCCGTGCTGACGGTCTCCGACACCCGCACCCTGGCCGACGACAAATCCGGCCAGACCCTCGCCGACATGATTGCGCGGGATGGCCACAAGCTGGCCGCGCGGGCGATCGTGAAGGACGACATCGACAGCATCTGCGCCCAGCTGC
>JAEUKU010000273.1 GCA_016794075.1 Rhodospirillaceae bacterium | reverse complement strand
CACGTCATCACGTCCAACGACAAGGCGGCCGCCCGCGTCCAGGTGCTCAGCATCCTGGCGCAGCGCCTGGCGATCGGCCTCGACCTCAGTGACCCACCCCTGGACGCCCGAGTACTCAAGGCCGCGGCGCAGCTCCTGGGCAAGGAGGCGGTCAAGACCGGCCGGTCCGGCGGCCGCGCGGCCGGGAAAGGACAGCCGGCGAAGCGCCGCCGCATCAAGAGATCGGCGCCCACGCCGCCTTGACAAATTACCGCCAAGGCATGGAATCCTTGTATCGTTCGGCTGTGGATCGCATCGGGTGGGGGATTCGGGGATGATTCTGCGTTTCGGCACAATGGCCTCGGCCATCGGCATGGCCGCCGCTCTGGCGGCCTGCGTCCCGGCCTACCCACATTACCCGGCGTCCTATACGCCATTGGCCGATTTGACCGGCACCACCTGGGTGCTGGAATCGGGTACGCCGATTCCGACCGCCGCTCCCGCTGTCCAGCCCGCCCCGGCGCAAGGCACCGTGCAGACGGCCCCGGCCGCAGCGGTGCAGCCTGCGGCAACGCCGTGGCTGCTGCCCGATCGCGGTTCGCGCCCGACCTTGCGCTTCTCCGCCGACCAGGGCTCGGTCTCCGGGGCCACCGGCTGCAACACCTATTTCGGCAACGCCTATGCCAGCGGCAATACGCTGAGCTTCGGGGCGCTGGCGACAACAAAGATGATGTGCTTCGACGCCCTCGCGGTGCAGGAGATCCAGTATCTCGACCTGCTGTCGAGGGTTCGCGGCTATCAGAACAGCGGCACGCAGCTGGTGTTGAGCACCAGTGACGGGCGACAGCTGGTCTACACGCCGCTCGTCAACCCGATCGGCGCGCGGGCGCAGACCTACAACTACGTCTGCGACGACGGGCTCTATTTCAGCGCGGCCTACGATCCGAATGCGGGGACGGCGACCTTGAAGCTCTCGACCGGCGCCACCGACACCCTGACCCAGGAACCAGCGGGTTCCGGAACCGCATATGCCTCGCCGCGCCACAGCCTGCGCGGCAAGGGTAACGAGGCGCTGCTGACCACGCTCTATGACGGGGTCCAGCACCGGTGCAAGGCGCCGCTGGCGCCGCAAGGGTGATCCATCGCCCTCAAAACCGTTATGGCAAGGCTTGGCCTTGCCATCCACGAGTTTTGGTGGGCACGACCAGGTAGCTGCAGACAAACCCATGGATGCCAGGGCCAAGCCCTGGCATGACGAGCTGGATTACCTGGACATCTGACCTTACGCCGACTTCCGCGGCGGGTCATAGAACATGCGATTGGTGGCCCAGCAGCGCACCATGCTCCGCTCGATCTTGTGTTCCTTGCCGTACCAGATCTCGATCCACATCTCGGTGCCCGGCTTGGCATAGGCCTGCGGCACGCGGGCATAGGCGATGTTCTTCTTCAGCGTCGAGGACCAGGTGGCGGAGGTGGTGAGGCCAAGCTCGACCTTGCCCGGCTGGTCGGCATAGAGGAAGGAACCAGGCGCCGGCTTGCGGCCCTCGATCTCGATGCCGATGAGCACGTGACGCGACAGGCCCTGCTCCTTCTCCTTTTTCAGTGCGCGCTTGCCGACGAAATAACCGGGCTTGTTCAGATTGACCGTCCAGCCGATGCCGAGCTCATAGGGCGACATGCGGTTGCTGGGGCGGAGCGCGTGCAGCGCGCTGGTGTAGTCGACGTCGACCAGCAGGAAGCCCGCCTCGATGCGCGAGATCTCCAGCGCCTGGGCGCCGATCGGGGCGATCTTGTGGTCGCGCCCGGCGTCGAACATGCGGTCCCACAGCCACAGCGCGCTCTCCGGCTTGCACCAGATCTCGTAGCCGAGATCGCCGGTGAAACCTGCCCGGTCGATGCGCAGCCAATGGCCGTTCAGCTCCAGCTCCTGGATGCCGAAGCGCTTCAGATTGTCGATGCCGTTGATGCCCATGGCGCGCAGGACCTGGCGCGATTCCGGCCCCTGCAGCGACAGGCCGCAGAGGTCGTTCGAGGCCTCCTCGATCTGGACGTCGAAGCCATAGGCGGTCTGCTCCAGCCAGTGCAGCTGGTCCTTGGCGGCATTGAGCAGGAAGTCGTTCTCGCCCAAGCGGAAGATCGTGCCCTCCTCCACCAGCATGCCGTCATCCTGGCACCAGGAGGTGTAGAAGGCCTGCATCGGCTTGATCTTGGAAAGGTCGCGGGTGATCAGGTGGTTGACGAAATCCGCCGCCTCGCGCCCGCGGATCGCATACTTGATCAGCGGCGAGACGTCGTAGACCGAGGCACCGTTGCGGATAGTGAAGTATTCCGACTGCACCGATTCGAAATTCGCCGGCGAGTAATGCCCGGTCCACCGCATCCAGCTGTTGGCGTGCATCAGCGCTTCGATGCGCGGATGGAAGGGCGTCTTCCGGAGGAAGGGTGTCAGGTGTTCGATGTAAGCGGTCATGCCGCCCCCCGCGTCTTCGCCGCCTTGGCATCCTTGAGGATCTCGCGCGCCGCATTGTAGCCGGGTGCACCCGAGACGTTGCCGCCGGGATGCGCGCCGGCGCCGCAGAGATAGATTCCCGGCACCGGCATCCTGTACTGCTGCCATTGCGCCGCCGGCCGCTGCAGCAGCACCTGGTCGAGGGTGATTTCGCCATGATGCCACTGGCCGCCGGTCAGGCCGAACTGCGTCTCCAGGTCGTGCGGCGTCAAGGTCTCCGAAGCCGTGATACGCTCGGACAAGCCAGGCGCGACGCTCTCCAGAACGGCAAGGCTGCGCTCGAAGACCTGCTGGCGCGCGTCATGCTCGGATGTGTCCTTGAGCTTGTAGGGCGCGTATTGCGCGACGATCGAGGCGACATGCTTGCCGGCCGGGGCCAGCGACGGGTCGCTCAAGCTCGGAATCACCAGTTCCAGCGCCGGCCTGTCCGAGACGCGGCCATACTTGGCGCAATCATAGGCGCGCTCGATGTCGTCCGGCTTCGCCGCCACGACCACGCGGCCGGCGGCATTCGCCAGCGCCGGCGGCAGGCTGTCCAGCGCAAGATGGATCTTCGCCGCGCAGCCGTTCATGCGCAGATGGCGGATGCGCGAGACAAACATGGTATCGAGATGGCGCGGGCCGATCAGCTTCAGCGCCGTGCGCTGCGGATCGGCGCTGGAGACCACCTGCGCCGCGCGCAGTTCCTCGCCATTCGCCAGCACCACGCCGGCTGCGGCATCGTTCTCGATCAGGATGTGATCGACCGCGGCATTGGTACGGATCGTGGCCCCTGCCGCCTTGGCCGAAGCCGCGAGCGCCTGGGTCACGCTGCCCATGCCGCCCTTGGGCACGATGAACCCGCCCTGTCCATTGGCACCGAGATTGGACAGCCGATAGAGCAGGTTGAACACCGTGCTCGGCGAGCGCGGCCCCAGGAACACCCCGAGCGAGCCCTCGAAGCAGAGCAGCGCCTTCACCGGCTCGCTCTCGAAGAAATCGTTGGCGAGGTCGTTGACGTTGATGGTGAGGATGCGGGTCAGCTCCAGCATGTCCTTTTTGCCGAGCCGCCGCAGCGACAGGGCGAAGAGGCCGAGATTGAGCTGGTCCCGCCAATCCATTTTGGTGACGTCCGCGCGCGGGGGCGTGTGCAGGGCGTAGCCAGCCAACGCATCGGCGAGCTTGACGAGGCGCGCCATGACCGGGCCATAGGCGGCGGCATCCGCCTTGCTGATCGCGGCGATTGAGGTCGCGGTGGCGGCGACGTCCGGCCCGACCTCGAATCCGCCGCCGCCCGGCAGCAGCGACCTGGTCTTAACCCGCGCGGCCTTGAGGTCGAGGCCGTGCCGGGCAAGGTTGAGGTCACGCGCCACGGTCGTATTGAGGCCATGCAGCAGATGCGCGACGCCGGAGACGCGGTAGCCGGGGGCGAACTCCCGCGTCACCGCCGCGCCGCCGACCTGCGCCGCCGATTCCAGCACGATCACCTTGAGCCCGGCCTTCGCGAGATAAGCGGCAGTCACCAGGCCGTTATGGCCGGCGCCGATGACGAGGACGTCGGCGGCGTTGGGCTTGCTCATTGCACCACTCCGCGCTTGAAGTCCTTCAGCATCTCATGCGCCGCATTGGCGCCCGGCGCGCCCATGACGCCGCCGCCGGGGTGGGTGCCCGAGCCGCACATGTAGAAATTGTCGAACGGCCCGCGGAACTGCCCCATCCCCGGGAACGGCCGGTTGAACAGCAGCTGGTCCAGTGTCAGCTCGCCATGGAAGATGTTGCCCTCGGTCATGCCGACTTCGTTCTCGATGTCCCAGGGTGTGCGGGTCTGCACATGCAGCACCAGCTTCTTGAAGCCGGGGGCGTGCAGTTCGATGGTGTCGAGCACGTCCTTAGTGTATTGCGCCTTCATCTCCTGGGTCCACGGCCCCTCCGCCAGCTTGTAGGGCACGTATTGCACGAAGACCGACATGAAATGCTTGCCGGGCGGGGCCATGGTGGGATCGACGGTGGTCGGGATGACGCAATCGAGGAACGGCCGCTTGGACCAGGAGCCGTATTTAAAATCGTCGAAGGCGCGCTCGATGTAGTCGAAATCGCCTCCGATATCGACCGTGCCGTAGGCCGCCTCCTTGGGCAGGCCGGCGAATTCCGGCAGCCCGTCGAGCGCGATGTTCAGCTTTCCCGAAGAGCCGCGGATCTTGTAGTTCGTGGCGTAGCGGTGGATGTCGGGGTCGATGGCGTCGAGGTCGCCCTTCTCGATCAGCTTGAGGTAGGTGCGCTTCGGGTCGGCGTTGCTCACCACCGACTTGCCGAAGATCTCCTCGCCGGTTTTCAGCGCCACGCCGACGGCCTTGCCGTTCTTGACGATGATCTTGTCGACCTCGGCATTGACCCGGATCTCGACGCCGGCCTCCTCGGCCGCGGCGGCGATCGCCTTGCTGACCGAGCCCATGCCGCCGCGGGCGAAGCCCCAGGCGCCGATCTGGCCATCGACCTCGCCCATGTAGTGGTGCAGCAGCACATAGGCCGTGCCCGGCGAATATGGCCCGAGCGCCGTACCGATGATCGAGGAGGCGGCGGCCAGCCCCTTCCAGCGCGGCGTCTCGAAATACTGGTCGAGGAAATCGGCCACCGACATCGACCAGAAGCGGATCATGTCGTACATGTTCCGCTCGCCCATGCGGCCGAATTCGCGGCCGATCTTCAGCAGGCCGTCCAGGTCCTCGCGATGGCCCCAGGGGTTGATCCGGTTCTGCACGAAGGGATTGAGCTGGGTCGGGTCCGGCGGCGTCATCATCAGCGTGCGTTTGATGAAGCGGCAATGCCGGCTGATCTCCATGGCGTATTCGTCATAGGCCTCGGCGTCGCGGATCGAGTGCCGGCGCAGGGATTCGCGGGTGCGGTCGTGGTCGCTGTAATAGATGATCCCCTCGCCCTCCGGGTTGGGCGCCGAATTGATGTCGTAGGGGATCACCTGCAGGCCGTATTTCGGCAGATCGAGGAAGCGGAAGATTTCCGGCCGCAGCAGCGAGCAGACATAGGAGCAGGTCGAATAGGTGAAGCCGGGATAGATCTCCTCCGACATCGCCGCGCCGCCGACCTTCTCGCGGCGTTCCAGCACCAGGACCTTCAGCTTCTTCTTGCCGTGCTTCTCACCACCCTTGGCCAGATAGGCGGCGCAGGTCAGGCCGTTGTGGCCGCCGCCGATGATGATGGCGTCATAGGTCTCGGGCATGGGGGTATCGCCTGACTGAAATATCCGCGGCCGGCATCCTGCCCAAGCCGGGCGCGGGCGTCAATCTTAATGTATGATCGTTCATGAAACGTCGATTAATACGCTGATTGAGCGCACTATTTTAACCGCGCTCGCGGCGCGGCGGAAAAATACGTCGCGGGGTTGCGGGGCGCCTCGCCGCGTCGTCAAATGCCTGCCGCGAACCTGAGTCGTTGGGGAATCCATGAACAAGGCGAACGTGAAGCAGCGCGCGGCGAAGCTCTATGCCCAGGCGCTGGTCTGGGACGATCACTCCGGCTTCGATCCGCATGGCGGGGCGGACCTCAACAACCTCGACATCTGGCGCAAGGCCGGCATCCACTACCTCTCGGTCAATGTCGGCTACGACGTGTTCGACTGGCAGGCGACGATCAGGACCCTCGCCCGCTTCCGCGCCTTCCTGCAGACCCACCCGAAGAAGTTCGCTCTCATCCGCGGCGTCGCCGACATCAAGCGCGCGAGACGGGACGGCAAGCTCGCTATCGCCTTCGATCTGGAGGGCATGAACGCGCTGAACGGCGACGTCAACATGGTGAACGTCTATTACGAGCTCGGCGTCCGCCAGATGCTGTTCGCCTACAATCTCGACAACCTCGCCGGCGGCGGCTGCCACGACGGCGACAAGGGCCTCACCGATTTCGGCCGCGCGGTGATCAAGGAGATGAACCGCGTCGGCATGCTGGTGGATTGCTCGCACACCGCCTACCGCACCACCATGGAGGCGATGGAGGCCTCGGAAGCGCCGGTGATCTTCTCCCATTCCTGCGCCAGGGCCATCCATGGCCACGGCCGCAACATCGTCGACGCGCAGATCAAGGCCTGCGCCAGGACCGGCGGCGTCATCGGCATCAACGGCGTCAGCATGTTCCTCGGCGAGAACGACACTACCAGCAAAACCTTCGTCGACCACATCGCCCATATGGCGGATCTCGTCGGGCCCGAGCATGTCGGCATCGCCCTCGACTACGCCTTCGACGCGGACAAGGTCGACGACCTGGTCGACGGCAACAGCGCCTATTGGCCGGAGAGCGCGGGGTACGGCCGCCATCCCACGTCCTATGTTCCGCCGAAGCAGTTGCGCGAGATCACCGAGACCATGGTGCGCCGCGGCTTCAAGGACCGGGAGATTCTCGGCATCCTCGGCGGCAACTTCCTGCGCGTCGCCTCGGAAGTCTGGAAATAGCCGCTTCCGTTCATCTCTGTTAATGGGCGCGGCGGGCGATTGTCCCGGCGCGCGCCTTAACCTGTATTGACGGCTGACCCCATCGCAGCCGCCGCCGAGCCGCATCCGCACATGCAAGTGTCAAGGCCGACACATTTGCGGATTGGCCGGGGATTCCGCCCTGTCCGTGACGGATATCGCTGAGCCGCAGCAAACAGCTTCAAATTTCCGCGCGATTGGCGGAGTATACAAGTTGTTCTCATCCCCCTTGCCCGCCCTGAAGGCACGCGCACGCCGCCAAGAGGAGACTCTATGTCTTCGATTGCAGCATCCACAGCAGCCGAGAGTCGCCCGGGCGGCGACGGCAGTGCGACGCGCCGGCTGGCCGCCATCCTGCTGATGGATGTCGCCGGCTACAGCCGGCTGATCTCGGAGGACGAGGCTGGCACGCTGGCGGCGTATAAGAGCCACCTGAAAGAGCTGATTCGCCCCGAGATCGCACGCCATGACGGGCGGGTGGTGAAGACGACGGGCGATGGGCTGCTGGCCGATTTCGCCAGTGCGGTCCAGGCGGTGACCTGTGCGCTTACCCTGCAAAGCGAGATGGAGCGACGCAACGCCGCCACACCGGAGCAGCGCCGCATCCGCTTCCGCATCGGCATCAACCTCGCCGAAGTGCTGTTCGAGGACGGCGACGTGTTCGGCGACGGCGTCAACGTGGCCGCGCGGCTGGAGAACCTGGCGGAGGCCGGCGGCATCTGCCTGTCGGATGACGTCTACCGCCATGTGCGCGGCAAGGTGAGCGGGGCGTTCGAACCGCTGGGGCCGCAGGTGCTGAAAGGCATCGGCGAGCCGATCCGCGTCTATCGCAGCATCGTCGCCTCCGCGCAGGGCGCGGCGCCGCTGCGCCAAAGCCCCGAGGTCGCGCGGTCGCTGTCGCAGATTCCCTGGGTCGCCGTGCTGCCCTTCGACAATCTGAGCGGCGATCCGGAACAGGGCTATTTCAGCGACGGCATCACCAACGACCTGATCACCGACCTGTCGAAATTCTCCGAGCTCGCGGTCATCGCCAGCCATTCGGTCTTCACCTACAAGGGCAAGGCGGCGCGCATCGACGCGGTCGCCCGCGAGCTCGGCGTGCGCTACGTCGTCGAGGGCAGCGTGCAGCGCAGCGGCCAGCATGTTCGCATCAACGTGCAGCTGATCGACGCGACCAGCAGCGTGCATCTGTGGAGCGAGCGCTACAAGCGCCCCCTCTCCGCCCTGTTCAGCTTGTATGACGAGATCATCGACCGGCTGGTCGCCACGCTGGTGGCGCGGATGGAGATGTCGGAGCGCGAGCGCGCTTTGCGCAAGCCGACCGACAGCCTGGAGGCCTATGATCATTGCCTGCGCGGCAAGGAGCTGTGGTATCGCTGGGAAAAAGAGGCGAACCTGGCGGCGCAGGACCATTTCCGCCAGGCCATGGCGCTCGACCCGAACTTCGCCCAGGCCTATCGCAACCTGTCCTACGTGCTGATCCAGGCTTGCTGCAGCGGCTGGGTCGACAATCCCGATGCCGTGCTGCGCCAGGCCCGCGGTCTGGCCGAGCAGGCCGTCGCGCTCGGGCCGGCCGATTTCGAGAATTACGGCCAGCTCGGCTTCGCCGCGCTCTACTGCCACGATTTCGACCGCAGCCTGGTCAACTACCGCAAGGCGATCGAGCTCAACCCGAACAGCCCCGATCTCCTGGCCGACATGGCCGACGCCCTGATCCACGTCGGCAAGACGGCGGAGGGTGTCGCCATGATCGAGCAGGCAAGGCAGCTCAACCCGCTTTGCTCCGACTGGTACGACTGGGTGCTCGGCATCGCCGCCTTTTTCGACGGCCGCTACGAGGAAGCGCTGGACGCCTTCAGGCGCGTCGGCAACACCTCCTCGTTCCTGCGCTGCGACCTGGTGGCGACCTATGTGCGGCTGAACCGGATGGAGGAGGCGCGCGCCGTCGTTCGCGACATCCTCGCCGACCAGCCGGATTTCCGCATCGGCCGGAGCACATTGACGCCATTCAAGGACCCACAGGTGCTGCAGCGTTTCGTCGCCGATCTGCGGCAAGCGGGGCTGCCGGATTAGTGTGACCGGCGGATCGGGGAACGCGGAGGGGATGGGAACATGGACAAGCCAGCACAGCTGATCGCCAAGGCCGAGACCTTCTACTCGTATTTCCGGCGCGACGCCAATGCCGAAGCGCGCCGGCTGCTGCACCAGGCGATCAAGATGGATCCCAACCGGGCCCAGGCGTATGCCGAGCTGGCCTATGCCGACCTGACCGCCTGGCTCTACAACTGGGATCCGGCGATCACCGATCTTGGCGAAGCGCTGGCGCACGCCGAACGCGCCGTAGCCTGCGACGAACACGACTACTACAATCACTGGATCCTGGCCGACGTGCATCTCTATCGCCGCAACTTCGACAAGGCCGCCCAGCTGTTCGAGGTGGCGCGTGAGATGGCGGCCGACCAGGCCATCCCGGAGGAGCAGCGCGCCCTGCAGGTCGATTGGGCCGACATGCTGCTGCTGACCGGCAAGACCAAGCAGGCGGTCGACCTGGTCGAGGACGCCATCGCGAAGAGCCCGGTGCCGGAGCGCTGGTTCCACTGGGTGCTCGGCTGGGCCTATTACGCCGACGGGCAATATGAGCGCTCGCTCAAAGCCCTGGACAAACTGGGCAATCCGCGCAACGCCATCCGCAAGAACGTCATCGCCAATCTTGTCGCGCTCAAGCGGTTCGACGAGGCGAAGGCCCATGCGGACAAATACATCGACGAGGAAGGCGACCACGGCATCCGCTTCGCCGCGGCCGACGCCATGGTCTGGCCGGCGCTGGAGCCCATCGAGGACCGCGTGCCGTTCATGGACGGCAAGCAGCACTCCGACTGGAAGAGCCGGCTCTCCAAGGCCTTCGAGAAAACCGCCGGCAAATAGGGCGGCGTCGATCTAACCGGCAGCACCGCCCCTCGCCGACCGTCGCGCCATGGCCTCCGCCCGCAGGCCCACCTTGTCGATCTTGCCGATGGCCAGCATCGGCAGTGAATCCCGAATCTCGAAGGCCTTCGGGATCTTGTAGTTGGCCAGCCTCTCCCGGCAGAACTCTTGTATCTCCTCGGCGCTGACGCGAGCGTCGCCCCGACGCAACAGAAAGGCGTGGCCGACTTCGAAATACATATCGTCCGGCACCGCCACGACTACGGCCAGCGCCACCGCCGGATGCGCCTCCAGCACCAGCTCCACCTCGCGCGGATAGACGTTGTAGCCGCCGGACTTGAACATGTCCTTGATCCGGCCGGCGAGAAAGAGGCGGCCGCTCGCGTCGACACGTCCGAGATCGCCGCTGCGCAGCCAACCGTCGGCATCGATCGCCTGCGCGGTCTCCGCCGGCTTGCCGAAATAGCCGGCCATGACGCACGGACCGCGCACCAGCACCTCGCCCACGGCATCGACGGGCAGCGCGGTGCCGGCCTGGTCGGCGACCCTGATCGCGAAACCCGGCGCCGGGCGCCCGACGCTGTGGGCCAGGACATCGAGCCCGTCATCGGCGGCGGTCAGCGTCACCGAGGCGGTCGATTCCGTCAGGCCCCATCCGGTGACGACGACTCCGCCGAGCCGTCGCAGTTCCGCGATCATGGCGCGCGGCATCGGCGCGCCGAGGAAGAATATGAATTGCAGGCTCGAGGTATCGCGCGGCTGCCGCGCCTGGGCGGCGAGGATGTGGTGATACATTGCCGTCACCTGGAGCAGGAAGGTGACGCGATGCGCCTCGATCGCCGCCAGCAGGCCACGCGGATCGAAATGCTCCTGGAACACCAGCGTCCCGCCACCCAGCATGACATAGGAGATCACGTCGCAGGTGCAGGCCGTGTGATTGACCGGCAGGTTGCAGATCGCCCGCAATGGGTCGGGCGTGAACAGCGCCAGCTGCACGCCGGCGCAGGCGGCGAGATTGCCGTGGGTGATCATGGCGCCCTTCGGCCGGCCGGTGGAGCCGGAGGTGTGCACGATCAGCGCCGGGTCCGCGAGCGTCACCGCGTCGACCGCGGCCGCATAGGCGGCGGCCGGGACCGCCTCGCCCACGCGCAGGAAATCGGCATAGGCCAGGCCCAGCGGCTCCTCCGCGCCGCCCTCCAGATCGACGAGGCCACCGATCGAGTCGACTTCGTCCTTGAGCGCGAGCAGCGCCGGAACTTTGTCGCGCTCGCGCAGGCGCCGGAAGCCGAACAGCAGCTTCGGCCGGCAGTCGCCGAGGACGACCCGGTACTCGTCCAGCTGGTGCACCGGATTGAGGCCGACGACGATGGCGCCGACGCGCAGCGCCGCCAGCAGCACGACCAGGAACTCCGGCCGGGGCGTCGACAGCACGGCGACGCGGTCGCCCCTAGAGACGCCGTGGGCGAGCAGCGCGCGGGCGCAGGAATCCACCTCCGCCGCGAGTGCCCCATAGCTCATCCGCTGGTCGCCGAAGATGCAGGCCACCCGGGCCGGATCGCGCCCGGCGATCAAGGCGGGACAATCGCTGATCCTTACCTTCGAATCCGGCGGGCCGTCCGGACTCATGGCCTTCCCCCTTCGGTCGCCGCGGACGCGGCCGGCCGTCAGAAATGCCGCGGAAACACGCTCTTCAAATGCGCGCGGAGCAATTCCAGCGCCTGGTCGCGGGTCAACGTCCCCAGCATGATGTTGAGCCACAGCCCGTCGCTCGCCGCCGAGAGGAAAAGCCCCGCCTTCTCGGCATTCAATTCCCGATAGCGCCCAGCCTTGGCCAAGGTGCGGCAGGCGGTGGTCAGCGCCTCCGCGAACTCGGTGTCGCTGTCGGCGCAGAGCTCCATGTATTTCGGGCGGAAGCGCACCTCGCTCCAATAGGCGACCCAGACCGAGATCCGCTCGCGCCGGCAGACCTTGGGGTGGAACTGCGCCAGGACCAGCGCCTCCAGCGCGGCGGCCGGATCGCTCCCCGCCCCCGCCTTGGCGGCGTGCCAGATCTCGCGAAACTCCTCCGTCACCGCGCGCAGCGCCTCCAGCAGCAGCATGTCCTTGCTGGCGAAATACTGGTTCACCGCGCCGTTCGCCATGCCGGCTTCCTTGACCACGTCGGCGATGGTGGTTTCGCCGATGCCGTGCTGGCTGATGGCGCGGATCGCCGCCTCGATGAGCTGCTCGCGGCGGATGTCGCGCACCGCCTTGCGGGCGACTTTCAGCGTGTTGCGCGGCTTGCGGGGAACCTGGTCAGTCGTTCGATGCTGGGTCACGGTGTCGCGGCGGCTTCTCTGGCCTGGCTTGTCGTTGGCCGCATCATGACAGGCCAATGACCTGAATCAACGGCAAAATCCGCCGAGGACCGGTTCGCGCCCAGCGGCGTCGGCGACGGGCGGCCACAATAAGTTCACGCCGCATCGGGCGAAAAGGAGTCGCGAGTCCCGCTCGACTGGGTCTATGATTATTTATTCGCACACGACTGGACCTTTGCCGGCAGAACTCCGGCTCGGATCACGGTCCCAACGTGGCGCACAAAGGACCGGGACCGGCGCGAACGGCGTCCAGGGACCGGCGCATGGCAACTGACAATGGGCCGCAACACGCCTCCGCATCGCGCGGAGCGGTGGCCATTTGCATTCCGGAGGACATCATGAAGCGCATCGACATTGATAAGCCCGGCACCAGCGGCACCCAAGCCGAAACCGCGCCGGCGATGGAACAGGCCGCCTGGCAGGAGGCCTGGACGCTGCAGCTTGGCCGCACGGCCGAAATCTACGGCAAGCTGTTCGCGGCGATGCGCGACGAGGCCGCCGGCTTCGTGCAGAAGCGCATCGAGGCCGACATGGAGACGGCAAAAGCCTGGAGCACCTGCCGCACCATGAACGATCTCCTCGACCTGCAGCAGAAATGGCTGCATTGCGCGGTCGAGCACTACACCGAGCAGGGCATGAAGATGGCGGAGCTCTGCCAGCGGACGATGAGCGAGCCGGCCGAAACCGTCGCCGCAGCCGCGCCGGCCGAAGCCGCGCAACCGAAACCGGCGGAGCGCAAGACCGCCGCACAGGCGGAGGCCGGCGTTTCCCGCGCGGCCTAGCCGAAGCTCCCGGTCGCGGATCGGACGGCGGCGGACCTCAAGGCCGCCACTCGAAGACGGCGAGGACGCAGCCGGTTTCGGTCCGCGACCAGTGGCGCGTATGTGGCGCGAACGAGACGAATTCGCCTGCCTTGAACACTGTGCCGTCGGAATCGATCAGTTCGCCCTCGATCACCAGGAATTCCTCGTAACCGGGATGGTCGTGCTCGATGGTGACGGCGCCCGGCTGCATGCGCATGAGGTACGAGCCGCGCCCGCTTTCCCTGCTGTAGCTGACCGGCAGCCAGGACATCTCCGGCTGCACCGGGCCCTCGAGGTCATAGGTCTGGAACGGCGTCTCGGCGACGCTGACGACGCGGCGGTTCATCGCGGGCTCCCTTCAGGCTACCAGTCGCGAGGAAGGTAGCGCCACCGTCACGGTTGTGCCAGTCCCCGGGCTGCTGTCGACGTCGATGGTGCCGCCGTGCAACTCGGTCAGCCGCTTGGTGATGGCGAGGCCGAGCCCGGTGCCGCCGCGCCCGCGGGTCAGCGTGCTCTCCACCTGATGGAAGGGCTGGAACAGCTGCCGCATGTTGGCCGCGGGAATGCCGATGCCGGTGTCGCTCACCACCAGGCGAACGCCGTCCTGGCGCGGATTGCTGACCTCGAGCTCGATGCGGCCGCCGCTCGGGGTGAACTTGATCGCGTTCGACAGCAGGTTGAGCAGGATCTGCTTCACGCACTTCTGGTCGACAAGCAGGCGCACCGGCTGGCGGGGCAGCTTGGGCACCAGGGCGATGCCGCCCTCCTGCGCCCGCACCGAGACCATGCGCAGGCAGCCATCGACGATGTCGCCGAGGTCGGTCACCTCCTCCACCAGCTGCATCTTGCCGGCTTCGAGCTTGGCCATGTCCAGCACGTCGCTGATCAGCGACAGCAGCCATTCGCCGCTGTCGTGGATATGCGCGGCATATTCGGAATAGCGGTCGAGATCGGGACCGAATTGCCGGTCGCGGATCACCTCGGAGAAGCCGAGGATGGCATTCAGCGGCGTGCGCAGCTCGTGACTCATGTTCGCCAGGAACTCGGATTTGGCGCGGTTCGCCGTTTCCGCCTCGTTCTTGGCCTTGATCAGGTTGATCTCGGTCTGGCGCTGCTCGGTGATGTCGAAGCCGATGCACACCAGGAGTGCGACGTCGCCGCGCGCATCCGGCAGCGCGACATTGGACCAGCGCAGCAGGCGCCGGGTGCCGTCCTTGTGCACCCACGGGTTGACATTGACGATGGGAAAATCCGCTGTCCGCCTGCCGGTGAGGATCTCGGTGACGCGCGCGAAGTCGGCGCCTGGGATGATGTGCCGCCAGGTTTCCGGGCGCTGCAGCTCGGCGAAGCTGAAGCCGGAGAGGCGCTCGGCCCCCTTGTTGGCGCTGATGAGCTTGCCCGCCGCGTCATAGACGGTGATCGCCGCGTCGACATGGTCGAGGATCAACTGGACCAATGCATCCTGGCTCACCCCGGCGTCTCCGGGCCGGCCGAACACGATTTCCCGCGCCATGCGCAGCCGCCGCCACAGGCCCGGCTTCTTGCCGCTCTCCAGCAGGGAGTCCATGCTCAGTTCAGGCCTCGATCCAAACCCGCACGTCACCGCACCACGGCGTGGCCGCGGCAAGGCTGGAATCCCAATAGCACTCCCAGGGTTAATAAAATGCCAGCGGCACGGACCACAATGGTTCGGATGCCGCCGCCCTACCCAGCCGCCTTCAGCGCCGCCGGCAGGACCTCTTCGAACACGTCGAGATCGGCCTTGGCGCCGGCGCTGACCCGGATGCAGCGGTCGAGCGGCGCCACGCCGGGCATGCGCACGAAGACGTCGCGCTCGATCAGCGCATTGAGCACGCGGCGGGCATAGGCGCCGTCGCGGCCGCAATCGAGGGTGACGAAATTCGCGGCCGAGGGCAGCGGCGCGAGGCCGTTGGCGCGGCCGATCGCGGCGATGCGGTCGCGCGCGGCGGCGACCTCTCCGATCACCCAGGCAAGATGCGCGTCGTCGCCGAGCGCCGCCAGCGCCGCGACCTGGGCCAGGCGGTTGACGCCGAAATGGTTGCGGATCTTGTCGAAGCCGGCGATCACCTCTGCCGCCCCGATGGCATAGGCGACGCGCGCGCCCGCCAGACCATAGGCCTTGGAGAAGGTGCGGAAGCGCAGCACGCGCGGATCGGCAACGTCGAGCGGCGGCAGGGTGCCGGCCGGCGCGAACTCGCCATAGGCCTCGTCCAGGCAAAGCAGGCAAGTCTCCGGCAGGCGGCGGATCAGCTCCTGCACGACCTCCGCCAGCCACCAGGAGCCCATCGGGTTATCGGGATTCGACAGATAGAGCAGCCGCGCGCCTTCCTTCTTCGCCAGCGCGAGGAGGGAGTCCGGGTCTTCGCAATCGTTCACGTAAGGCGTGGTGCAAAGCCGCCCGCCGCTGCCGGCAACCTGGTAGTTGAAGGTGGGATAGGCGCCGAGCGAGGTCGCGACCGGCGTGCCTGGCTCGACGAACAACCGCGCGACGGTGCCGAACAGCCCGTCGATGCCCTCGCCCACCGTGATGTTGGCGGGCGCGATGCCGAGCTTCGCCGCCAGCGCCTGTTTCAGATCATGGTTCTCCGGGTCGCAGTATTTCCAATTCTCCGCCGCCGCGTCGCGGATCGCGGCGAGCGCCTTGGGCGACGGGCCGAACACGCTCTCGTTGGCGCCGAGGCGGGCGCGGAACTTGCGGCCACGGTTGCGCTCCTGCGCCTCCGGCCCGACGAAAGGCACGGTCGAGGGCAGGCCCTGGACGATGGGGGTGAAGGGGATCGGCGGCATGGAGGACCCTGATCGCGATTCGGCTGCGCCGATCATAGGCATCAGCCCTGCGTTCCCGTCAATGAAGCGGACCTTGCGACCCGGTCCAGGCGATGTTAGCCCTCCCCTGCGGATAGTAAGGGAGGGACGAGGATGTCAAAAGTTCTGCTGGTGACCGGCGGCTCGCGCGGCATCGGGGCGGCGATCTGCCGGCTCGGCGCCCGCGACGGCTATGACGTGGCGATCAACTATGCCGG
>JAEUKU010000250.1 GCA_016794075.1 Rhodospirillaceae bacterium | reverse complement strand
CCCAGCGAGCCGTAGCTGACATAGATCAGCGGCTTGTCGTTGTTGGCCTTGAACTGCGGCACCTCATACTTGCCCTCGTCGCGCACGCAGCCCTCCAGATACTGGAAGCGCTTCGGGTCCAGCGGATGGCGGCGCTTGAAGGCGAGCGGCTTGGGGTAGAGCAGCAGGTTCATCGAGGGCGAGGCCTCGAAGAACTCGCCCAGCGGATAAGGCGCATGGCCGACCTTGGCCAGGAATTCGTTGAACCGCGCATGGGTCGGCTTCACCAATTCGAGGAAGCGGTCCTCGAAGGCCTTGAACCCGGCCTTGTCGTTCTCGTGGCAGCCGGAGAGATGCGGCGGGATATCGGGATCGGGGATCTCGTTCTCCGAGCAGGAGATGATGCGCACCCAGGGGCAGCCGGCGCGCTTGATCGCCGGGAACAGGATCACGTTGTCGACCGCGACCAGGTCCGGCTTGATGCGCTGCAGATGGGCGTTCAGCGCATCCTCGGCGATGATGGCGCTGTCGACGATCGCCTCCCACACCGGGATCACATAGGTCGGCAGCTGGTCGATGGGAGAGAGGCGGAAATGCGGCTTCTTCTCGGCGATGAAATTGGCCCAGAACTTGGCGATCTCCTCATCCGACATGCCGCCGGACATGTCGACCAGGTTCTCCTCAAAGCCGTATTTCTCGAACACGCCCTTGAAGCCGCGGTCGCAGACGAAGACCGGGTCGTGGCCGTCCTTCTTCAGTTGCTGCGCGATGCCGACGCAATTCAGCGCCGGCCCGAACGCGGCCTCGGGAAACAATACGATCGTCTTGCCCATCAAATCCTCCCTACACTCAATCTTGCAGCAGCACGGCCTGATCGGCCTGCCAGCTCAGCCACACGTTCTGTCCGCGCGCCAGGCGCGCCGCCAGCGCATGGCCGGCGGCGAGGCGCGCGATGATCGGCCGCTCCAATCCGGGCACGGCGACATGTGCGATCACGTCCTGGCCCAGGAAGGCGGCGCCCTCGATTTGGCCGGCGATGGCGCCGCTCTCGGCCTGGTCCGACAAGCGCACCCGTTCGGGCCGGATCGCCAGCAGCGAACCGCTGCCAGCCGGTGCCGGCAAAGTGCCGATGTTCTTCACCGTGAAGCCTGTGCCGTTCGCCGTGCCTTCGACGAAGTTCATCAGCCCGATGAAATCGGCGGCGAAGCGGCTGGCCGGGCGGTCATAGAGCGCGCGCGGCGTGTCCAGCTGCACGATGCGGCCGCGATCCAGCAGGGCGATGCGGTCGGCGAGGGTTAGCGCCTCCTCCTGGTCGTGGGTCACAACGACGAAGGCGATCCCGCTGTCCTGCTGCAGCTTCTTCAACTCGATCTGCATCTGCTCGCGCAGCTTGCGGTCGAGCGCGCCCAAGGGCTCGTCGAGCAGCAGCACCTTCGGCCGCTTCACCAAGGCGCGGGCGAGGGCCACGCGCTGCTTCTGGCCGCCGGAAAGCTGCCCCGGCTTGCGCCGCGCGTAATCCGACATGCGGACCAGCGCCAGCGCTTCGTCCACCCGGCGGCCGAGCTCCGCGCCCCGCACGCCCTCCATCTCCAATCCATAGGCGACATTGCCGGCGACGCTCATATGCGGAAACAGCGCGTAGGACTGGAACATGAGGTTGACCGGCCGCCGGTTGGCCTTGAGCTCGGTGATGTCGGCGCCGGCCAGCACCACGCGGCCTTCGTCCGGCGTCTCGAATCCGGCGACGACGCGCAGCAGGGTGGTCTTGCCGCAGCCCGAGGGGCCGAGGATGGCGAAGAATTCGCCATCGTTCACCGTCAGGCTCAGCTTGTCGACCGCGGTGACCGGGCCGAATCGCTTGGTGATACCCTGGATTTCCAGCAGCGACCTGGTCATGCGGCCTCCCGGTTCAGGCGCTGCGACAGCAGCACCAGGAGGAAGGAGAAGCCGATGACGATGGTGGCGATGGCGTTGATCTCCGGCGTCACGCCGAAGCGGATCATGGCGTAGATCTGCATCGGGAAGGTGGTGGAGCCTTGCCCGGCCCCGGCGGTGAAATAGGCGATGATGAACTCGTCGATGGAGAGGGTGAAGGAGAGCAAAGCCGCCGCGATGACGCCGGGCGCGATCACCGGCAGCGTCACGCGGCGGAAGGTCGTCACCTCGCTCGCGCCGAGATCGATCGAGGCCTCGACGATCGAGCGGTCGAAGTTCTTGAGCCGCGTACGGACCACGGTGCAGACGAAGGCGATGTTGAAGACGGCGTGCGACAGCACGATGCTCTGCAGCCCCAGGCTCATGTTCAAGAGCGTGTAGAAGGAGAGCAGCGCGATCGCCAGCACGATGTCGGGAATGATCATGGGCGCCGCGACCAGCGCGTCGAGATAGGGATTCGGCTTGCCCTCCTCCATCCCCATCGCCAGCAGCGTGCCGATGAAGGTGGAGATGAGGGTCGAGGCCACCGCGACGATCAGCGAATTGCCGGCGGCGGCGAGGATCTTCGGGTTGCCCGCCAGCTTGCCGTACCATTCGGTGGAGAAGCCGGTCCAGGTGGTCGGCAATCCGCTCTTGTTGAAGGAGAGCACGATCAGCACCAGGATCGGCACATAGAGGAAGACATAGACGAGGCCGAGATGGGCGTTGAGCCACAGGCGGATCGGATCAGTCCTCATCGCGGCGCTCCCGCCGGCACGCCGCGCGCCTCCACCTCGCCCGCAGCGCGATGGGCGAAGACCGCCTGGCCGAACAGCAGCGCCAGCATGATCAGCACCAGGATGAAGCCGAGGGCCGATCCCATCGGCCAGTCGCGGGCCGAGAGATACTGGCTGTAGATGAGGTTGCCCAGCATCGGCCGCTGCCCGCCGCCGAGCAGATCCGGCGTGACGAAATTGCCGATGGAGAGCACGAAGACGAAGACGGCGCCCGCGGCGATGCCCGGCACGGTCAGCGGCAGGGTCACGCGCCGGAAGGTGGTCCAGGACGAGCCGCCGAGATCGAAGGAGGCCTCGCGCAGTTCCGGCCCGAGGCGCGAGATCGAGCTGTAGAGCGCGAGGATGACAAACGGCACGTAGTTGTAGACCAGACCCAGCACGACGGCGAATTCGTTGTAGAGCAGCGGCAGCGGCTCCTGGAT
This sequence comes from Rhodospirillaceae bacterium, assembly GCA_016794075.1. GTDB lineage: Bacteria > Pseudomonadota > Alphaproteobacteria > Dongiales > Dongiaceae > Dongia_A. The sequence goes on along the minus strand of JAEUKU010000250.1, from coordinate 8,875 downwards.
CACGCCCATCGATTCCAGGCCGCGGTTGATCAGGCCTTCATTGTTGAGCAGCACGATCCAGGCATAGGTGCGGATCAGGTAGTTGCTCCAGAACGGCAGCATCACCAGCACCAGCAGCGCCATCTGCCGGTTGCGTGGCGCCGCGGCGATGGCATAGGCGGCCGGATAGCCGATCAGCAGCGCGACCAGCGTCGCCGTGCCGGCGATGCGCACCGAATCGAGGAAGATGCGCGCGAAGAGCGACGAGCCGGCGCGCAGGTAATTGCCCGCCGTCAGCGTGTAGTCGATGCCGCCATAGGTGCCGCGCTCGAACAGCGAATAGGCGAAGATGATCAGGCACGGCAGCACCAGGAACAGGGCGAGATAGCCCAGTCCGGGAGCGAGCAGGATGGTGCGGCGGGACAGGTTCATGGTTGAACCAGCACAAGATTCCCTTCCCCCCTTGCGGGGGAAGGCAGCGGAGACTTGGCGAACAAAGTGAGCCTAGTCGTAGCCGGAAGGGGGGTGCGAGCCTGCGGGCGCGCCATCGCCGGAGGCGATACTAAGCGAGGACTCCCTGAGGGAATACCTGGCGCTGCAACGCCCCCCTTCCCCACCTTCCCCCGCAAGCGGGGAAGGGGCTCAGCGAGTTCGTTGCAGCGCCGGTGCATAACATGGGGCACAGTCGCCCTACCACACGCGAAGAAACAGCACTTACTGGAACGTAATCTCGGTCACCGTCTGGGTGTAGAGCTTCTGCCCGTCGCCCAGGTCGCGGAGCTGTTCCTGTTTCATCAGGTCGGCCGGCGACATGCCGATATTCGGGTACTGCGCGATCAGCGCCGGGTCGAGGGTTTCCATCGCCTTCTGGTTCGGCACCTTGTAGAGGATGTTGTTGGCGACCCAGGCGTGCACGTCGGGGCGCAGCACGTAGTTGATGAAGGCCATGGCGCCGTCCTTGTTCTCCGAGGCCTTGGTCACCGTCATGGTGTCGACCCACATGTCGCTGCCTTCCTTCGGCACCACGAACTTGATCGCCGCATTCTCGGCGATGCCGTAATTGCACCAGCCGTCCCAGGCATGCACCAGGCTCGCTTCGCCGGAGACGAGCTTGGAATAGAAGGTGGTGTCGTCATAGGCGAGCAGCGATTTCTTCGCCTCGGTCAGCAATTCCTTCGCCTTGCCGACCTCGGCCTCGTCGACCGAGTTCACCGAATAGCCGAGTGCCTTCAAGCCGGCCGCCATCAGCCAGCGGTCGGTCTTCAGCATGGTGATCTTGCCCTTCAGCGCATCGGCCGGCTTCAGCATGTCCATCCAGCTGGTCGGCTCCGCCGCGACCAGGTCGCTGCGATAGCAGAGACCCGTGGTGCCCCAGGCATAGGGCACTGAGAAGTGATTGCCCGGGTCGTAGGAGAGGTTCCGCGCCTCCGGATAGAGGTTCGCCAGATTCGGGATCTTCGCCGGATCGAGCTCGGCGATGAGGTCGAGCTTCTTCAGCGCCTCGGCGAAGGGCGAGGAGACGAACAGCACGTCATAGCCCTGGCCGCCGCCGGCGGTCACCTTGCCCATGATCTCTTCGTTGGTGGCGTGCACCGACATCTCCGCCGCGATGCCGGTCTCCTTGGTGAAGGCCTCCAGCAATTCCGGCGGCATGTAGCCGTCCCAGTTGGAGATGACGATCTTGCCTTCGGCGAAGGCGGTGCCGCCGAACGCCGACATCACGCAAGCGAGCGCCGCCGCCCGCAACAACCCTGCACGCATGGTGAAGCCTCCCTGTTTTGAGCCCCGTGACGGAGTGTCCCGATCGGGCATCCGCCGTTTCATTGGCGCGATTGTATTTTTGTGTTAGAAAATACGTCAAGCGCCAAGACTGTATAATTGCGTGAGATAATACAATCGTGTCGACACCCCGCCGCACAGCCCCGCCCCACCGCCCGACCGCGCAGCCTCGCGCCCAGGTCGAACTGGCGGAGCGCCTGGCCTTGTGGCTGCGGCGGCAGGATCTGAAGCCCGGCGACCATGTCCCCGAGCGGCTGGTTACCGAAGCCTTCCACGTCTCGCGCACGCCGGTCCGTGCGGCGCTGACCCTGCTGGTACAGCGCGGATTGCTCGAGCGGCGCGACCGGCGCGGCTTTTTCGTCGCCGGCGATCTGCAGGCCACGGCGGACGCCCCCGAGCAGACGGGCCTCCATGCCGCCATCCTGCGCGACCGCTTCTCCAAGCGCCTGGAGAGCGAGGTGACCGCCGCGCGGCTGATGAAGCGCTACCGCGTCAGCCGGCCTGAGGCGATGCGGGCGCTCACCCGGCTGCAGCAGGAGGGCATCGTCGAGCGCGCGCTGGGCCAGCGCTGGGTGTTCCTGCCGGCGCTCGATTCCCTGCGCTCGCAGGAGGAAAGCCACCGCTTCCGTCTGGTGCTGGAGCCGGCCGCCTTCGAGCAGCCGGGCTTCGCGCTGGACCGCGCCCGGGCGCGCGAGCTGCGCCTGGCGCTCAACGAGATGATCCTGCAAGGCCCGGCCGCACTCGACATGAAGCGGGTGCTCGATACTGACATCGCCTTTCACGAGGCGATGGGAGAAGCTTCGCAGAACCGCTTCCTCGCCGACGCGATCCGCCGGCAAAGCCGGCTGCGGCGCCTGGCCACCTCCTCCATGCAGGTGCCGCCGCCGCGGCTCGTCGAATCCTGCCGCGAGCATCTGGCGATCCTCGACGCCGTCGAGGCCGGCGACCTCGCGCGCGCGGCAACGCTGATGCGCGAACACCTGGCGGCTTCGCTGCGCGCCCGGCCCGGCTTCGTCAACCGCGGCGCCCCGCCGATGCTGGGCGGGCTGCGGCGGGCGGTATGACGCAGATGGAGAGGCCGCGCACCATCGCCTTCCTGCCGGAGGCCGCCTATGGCGCCTCGCTCAATTGCGTGGCCATCGCGCAGGAGCTGCGCGACATGGGCCACCGGCCGGTCTTCCTGTGCGATCCGGGCTTCGCCGGCATGTTCCGCAACTACGGCTTCGAGGAGCTGCCGGTGGCGCTCTCGCCGCTGAAATCCGAGGCCGAGATCGCCGATTTCTGGCAGCGCTTCATCGACCAGCACCGGCCGCATTTCCACCTCTCGCCCCTGGAGCAGATCGCGACCTACGAGGTGCCGGCGTGGAACGCCATCGTCGACAGCGCCATCCATGCCGAGCCGGCCCTGAAAAAGGCGCTGGCGCAGCTGAAGCCGGACATCGTCTGCCTCGACAACGTGGTCTATTTCCCGGCCATCGGCCGCGCCGGCTGCCCCTGGGTGCGCATCGTCTCCTGCGCCGAGACGGAAATCCCGGACGCGAACGTGCCGCCCTACACGTCAGGATTGCCCGCGGCCGACCAGAGCGGCTGGGCGGATTTCCGCGCCGCATATGTTGGCGCGCTGAAGCCGGTGCATGAGCGCTACAACGCCTTCCTGGTCTCGGTCGGCGAGGCGAAGATGGCGCCGGGGGAATTCCTGCAGCCATCCCCCTGGCTCAATCTGCTGCTCACCCCGCAAGCGATCGCCTATCAGCGCCGCCAGCCGCTCGATCCCCGGCTGTTCGCCTATATCGGCGGCGCGGTGCGGAGCGAGGCGCCCTATGATTTGCCGTTCTTCCCGAAGCACAACGACAAGCCGCTCATCTATGTCGGCTTCGGGTCATTGGGCGCCGCCGACACCGATTTGTTCCGGCGCCTGATCGAGACCTTCGCCGCGGCGCCCTATCGCGTGCTGATGTCGGTCGGCCCGTACAAGGACAGCTACGAGCACGTCCCCGACAATGTGCATTTGGAATACTGGTACCCGCAGCCCGCGGTCATCCCGCAGGTCGACCTGTTCATCCACCACGGCGGCAACAATTCGCTGAACGAGGCGCTGAGCTTCGGCAAGCCTTCCCTGGTCATGCCCTATTGCTGGGACGGCCACGACAACGCCCAGCGCGTCAGCGAGCTCGGCCTCGGAGCCAAGCTGCCGCGCTATGACTGGACCGGGCCGGATCTGCTGGCCGCCATCCGCACTCTGCTGGGCGACGCGGCGATGAAGCGCCGCCTGACCCAGCTGAGCCGGGACCTCGCCGCCGCCGACAGCCGGCGGCGGGCGGCGGACCTCATCCTCGCGACGGCCGGCGCCGGAACCGAAGGGGCGCGGCGCTCCGCCCCCTGACCCCCGCTCCCTGACCTTCGCCCTCTGATCCGTGCGACCGCCACCCCCGTATAAGTCAAAGGACCGGACTGCGCAGACCCGAACCGGCCCAACATCGAGACTGGAGCGTGAGGGACGCCATGCGCCGCATTCGCCTGATTCAGGGGATCATGACCGCCTTCGCCCTGCTTGCCGCGGGGACCGTCACCCTGCCCAGCCTGGCGTGGGCCGAGCCCATCGCCCTGCCCGGCCAGATCGACCCGCTGCGGATCTACGGCGAGGAAATCCGCTTCGACGTGCTGCGCGACGGCGAAAAGGTCGGCCAGCATGTGGTGCGGTTCCGCCGCGCCGCCGATGTGCTGCAGGTCGAATCCCGCTCCGAGATCGAGGTCGAGCTGCTGTTCCTCAAAGCGTATGATTTCCGCTATCAGTCGCTCGAGCACTGGCGCGGCGGGTCGCTGAGCGCCCTCTACGCCGCCACCAACGACAACGGCGATTTCAGCCGCGTCGAGGCCCGGCGCGACGGTGACATGCTCAGCGTCCGCGGGACGCAGGGCGAGTGGCTGGCGGAGCCGCGGACCCTGCCCACCACGCATTGGAACATGGCGCAGCTCGCCGCGCCGCAGCTGCTCAACACGCTGACCGGCAATCCCAACCGGGTGACCGTGACCGATGCCGGCGTGGAGACGGTGACGCTCGGCGACGGTGCGCGCGACGCCCGCCGCTTCGTCTATGCCGGCGACCTCGCGGTCGAGGCCTGGTACGATGCCGCCGGCCGCTGGGTGAAGCTGCGCTTCCCGGCGGAGGACGGCTCCACCATCGAATATGTCTGCCGTGCATGCGGCGGCCCCACCGAGCTTTCCGCGCGCGAGTGACCGTACAACCGGGTCTAGTCTGGCTGACGGGAGCGAGCGCCGGGATCGGACGGGCGGTGGCCCTGCGCCTGGCCCGCGAGGGCTGGCGCGTCGCCGCCAGCGCGCGGCGGGCCGAGGCGCTTGCCAGCCTCTGCACGGAAGCCCGCGGCCTCCCCGGCGACATCCGCGCCTTTCCGGTTGACGTGACCGACCGCCAGGCGGTCGCCGATTGCGTGGCAGCGATCGAGCGCGATTTCGGCCGCATCGACCTCGCGGTGCTGAATGCCGGCACCCATGAGCCCATGCCGGCCGACAAATTCTCCGCCGCCACGGTCCGGCGCCTGCTCGACATCAACGTGATGGGCGTCGCCAATGGACTGGAGGCGGTCCTGCCCTTGCTGATCGCGCGCGGCGCGGGCAGGGTGGCCATCGTCGCCTCGCTCGCCGGCTATGGCGGATTGCCCAGCGCCGCCGCCTATGGCGCCAGCAAGGCGGCGCTGATCAACTTGGCCGAGGCGCTGCGGCCGGAGCTCCTGGAAAAGGGCGTGATCCTGCAGCTCATCAATCCGGGATTCGTGAAGACGCCGCTCACCGACAGGAATGATTTCGAGATGCCGTTCCTGATCTCCGCCGAAGAGGCCGCCGAGGCGATCCTGCGCGGATTGCGCAGCGACCGCTTCGAGATCGCCTTCCCCGGCACCTTCGTGCGCCTGATGAAGCTGCTGCGCCTGCTGCCCTATTCGCTCTATTTCCGGATCACCCGCCGCCTGGTGCGCCGATGAACAAGCCCGCCGATATGGCCGAGGCCTATATCCGGTTCTACGAGACCATGACGCCGGAGAGCCTGGCGCGCCTGACCGAGCTGGTCACGCCGGAGATCCATTTCGTCGACCCGTTCAACGACGTGACCGGCATCGAGCCGATGCGGCGGATCCTGGCGAAGATGTTCGCCGACCTGGCGGAGCCGCGCTTCGCCGTCACCCACCGGGCCTGGGGCGGCGACGTCTGCTTCCTGCGCTGGCGCTTCACCGCGCGCGGCAAGAATGGCGGCGCGGAATGGGTCATCGAGGGGATGAGCGAGCTGCGCTTCGCCGCCGACGGCAAGGTGGCGAGCCATGTCGATTACTGGGATTCCGGCCGGCAGTTCTACGAGAAGCTGCCGCTGCTCGGCAGTGTGCTGCGGCTCATTCGGCGACGGCTCGCGGCAGGATGAGCCCCGTGGCCCAGCTGGGTATCGGCCCCGCCGCTTGCTGCTGGCGCGGCCAGCGCTGGAACATCAGGGTCACCTCGCCGATCGCGATGCCCCATTTGCTGACCCGCGCCCGGTTCACCAGGATCCCGTCGGGCTGCAGGAACATCCAATCGTCGAACTTCACCCGCCAGGTGCCGTCGCCGACTTTCAGATCCATCTCGTAGCGCCAGTTGAGCGCGTTGCCGGCGGCGCGGCCCTCGGCGACGCCGATCACGTCGCCGGCACGGCCCTCATAGCGGTCGTCGTCCAGCCTGGCGATGCGCCAGGTGCGGGTTTCGGTCTCGCCGTCCGCGTAGAGGAACCGCTCCTCCATGACGAAGGTATCGCCCTGCCACGCACCGTCGATGTCGACAACGAATTGTCGTCGCAGATCGCCGAAGCGATCCTCGAAAATGCCCCAGCCTCGGGTCTGGCCCAGGAAATACTCTTCGACGCGGAGCTTAGGCTCCGCCGCCGCGAATTGTTCCGGCTTCATGCCGCCGCATCCCGTCAGGCCGACCAGCAACAGCAATGTCGCCGCGAAAGCCGCTCTTGCCGATGCCATCGCCCGTTCCGCAGTGAAAGGTCCGGTCAGGACCGCCGCGCCAGCCGGTGCCGGATCGCCCTGTGGCGCCGGCTTGTCAGCGGGTGGTTCCAGACCAAGGTGACCGTTATGAGCTTGATTACGACCGGGACGAGGGCATAGATCACCACCAGCGACAGCAACGCCCGCGGCGTGTTCTCCGCCGCCGTGGCGTCGAAGCCGAGCAGATCCAGCGCCGGGAACGCGATCCCAACGGCGGCCGCCAAGGCGAGCTTCGAGGCCATGCTCCAGAGCGCGAACAACAGCCCGGCGCGCGGCCGGCCGAATTTCCAGGAATCGTAATCCACCACATCCGCCTGCAGCGCCGGCGGCAGCGCCAGATCGGCGCCGAGCGCCGCCCCGGTCACCAGGCAGACGACGAGGAAGAGCTGCCACTCCCCCGGCGCGAGGAACGGCACCAGAATGAAGGCGGCGCAGCACAGCACCATGGCGGCGCACCAGCTGCGATGCTTGCCGATGCGGCGGCTCAAGCGCAGCCAGAGCGGGATGGCGGCGATGCCGCTGGCGAAATAGGCGAAGATCAGCATGCCTTGCAGGTGTTCACCCACCTGCAGGACGTGGCGCAGATAAAGCGGGAACAGCGCCGCCGGCAGGCCGTTGGCGAGGCCGTTCAGGAGCCAGGCCAGGATCAGGCGCAGGAAGGGCGGGTTGCGCTGCAGCCCGCCCAGCAGCGCCCCAAGCTTCGGGCTGACGGGCCCCACGGCCGGCGCGCGCGTTTCCGGCACCAGCCAGAGCAGCAGCGCCAGGGTCGGCGCGCCGATGAGGATGGCGGCGAAGCCGACCGAGGCCTGGGTATCGGCGGGCGACCAGCCGAACTGCGGCCCGCCGGCCAGGAGGGCGCCGGCCGCGAGCACGCCCAGCAGGCTGGCCCCTTCGCGCAACGAGGTGATGCGCGCCCGCTCATGGTAATCGGCGGAGAGCTCGGCACCCCAGGCGGCATAGGGAATCGCCACCAGGGTCCAGCCCAGATAGAGCAGCGCCGCCCACAGCAGCAGGTAGGCGGGGCTGGCGCCCGGCGGCGGCAGGAAAAGCTGCATCATGGCATAGCCGCCGAGCAGCGCACCAAGCGCGATCCACGGCTTGCGCCGGCCGAAGCGCGTGGGGCGCGCGTCGCTGAGGACACCGATCAGCGGGTCGGTCACCACGTCGAGCAGCCGCGCCGCCAGCAGGGCGCCGCCGACGGCGCCGAGCGACAGGCCGATCTCGGTCGCGTAGAAGCTCGGCAGTTGCACGTAGACGGGGATGGTCGGGATGGCCAGCGCCAGCGCCGGCAGGCCATAGACCAGGAGAAGCCAGAGCGGAAGCCGCGGGGAATCCGGTGGCCGCGCGGTCACGCCCGCTTCAGCCGGTATTGCGCGACGTCGATGCTGCCGGCGCGGAAGCCGCCCTCGCAATAGGCGAGGTAGTACTCCCACAGCCGCTTGAACTTCGCATCGAAGCCGAGCGCCGCAACGCGCGGCCAGGCCTGCTGGAAGGAGGCCTGCCATTCCGCCAGCGTGCGCGCGTAGTCGAGGCCGAAATGATAGGCCTCGTCGATCTTCAGCCGCGCCGCCTCCGCCGCCCGGTTGAAGGCGGTGTGCGAGGGCAGCATGCCGCCGGGGAAGACGTAGCGCTGGATGAAATCGGCGCTGCGCCGGTAGAGGTCGAAGCGCGCCTCCTCGATCAGGATCACCTGCAGCGCGGCGAGCCCGCCCGGCGACAGCAGGTTGCGCACCTTCTCGAAGAAGACCGGCCAATGCGCCTCGCCCACCGCCTCGAACATCTCGATCGAGGCGATGCGGTCGAAGCTGCCATCGACGTCGCGGTAGTCGATGAGCTCGATATCGACCTTGTCGGCGAGGCCGGCCTTGGCGACGCGCTCGCGGGCGAATTTCTGCTGCTCCTGCGACAGGGTGATGCCGGTGACCTTGCAACCATAGGTGCCAGCGGCGAATTCGGCGAAGCCGCCCCAGCCGCAGCCGATCTCCAGCACCTTGTGCCCCGGCTGCAGCTCCAGGCTCTGCGCCATGCGGCCATATTTCGCCATCTGCGCCGCCGAGAGATCCTTCTGCCCATCGCCGAAGATG
>JAEUKU010000073.1 GCA_016794075.1 Rhodospirillaceae bacterium | reverse complement strand
TCCTTTCGAAGGTGAGGCCGAGGCTCCGGGCGCGGTCCTTGGCCAAGGGTGTCACGGTGACGCCGGGCGCCAGCACCAGCTTGGCGAGGCCGCGCGGCAGCTTGTTCAGCATGGTCTCGGTCACCACGCCGCTGTCGATGCGCAGGGACTGGCTGGATGCGGCGGGTTTCGGCGCGGGAGCGGACGCGGCTGCCGCGCGCGCGGGCGGAGGCGCCTGTGATGCCGCCTGTTCCAGCCGGAATGGGTAGCGCCCGGCGGCGATGTCCTTGGCTTTCGCCGGATCGCCGGCCAGCGACAGCACCTTGCGAGCGAAGGCGATGAGGTCGGCATCGCCGGCGATGCGCACGGTTTCGACCGCGCGTTGCGCCGCCTGCGGCTTCAAGTCAGGCGCGCTCTTGCGGATCGCCGCGACTTCCTCGGCGATGACCGACCTGATGAGGTCGCGCAGCAGGCTCTTGTCGATCATGCGCGGCCTCCCGCGAGCGCCTGCTCGGCGGCGGCGGCGGCGCTGCGGATGTTGGATTCCTCGCCGGAGAGATAGACGCGGCCGGTGGCGCCGATCATGCGGTAGTCGATAACCTTGATCTCGGCATGCTTCTCCGCCTCGTTCGCCGCGAGGATGGCATAGGAGGCCGGCTGCATCTCCAGCACGAACAAGGATTCACCGGGCAGGATCATCGAGCCCATCTTGTTGCGGTTGATCAGGAAGGCGTGCACCGGATCGACACGGGTGACGATCTTGGAGGCGAGAATCTGCGGCTGGGTCGCGTCGCCGGCATCTGCGCCGAGCTCGTCGAGCACCGCCTGCGCCGCCGCCTTCACGATGCCGGTGGAGCGCGAATGGAACTCGAGATAGCCGAACTGCCGCTCGACGACCAGGATGCCGCCGCCGACCTCGGCGTATTTCAGCGCGACATCGGTAAGAGGCTCGATGTCGAGCCCGGGGGCCACCTCGATGATCTGCGCCGCCATGTTGGTGCGCGGCAGGCGGCCACGCATCCAGGTCGCCATGTAGCAGAGCGTCTGCGGCTGCAGCTGGTCGATGAAGATGAAGGAACGCAGCTCGGCCATGATTATTTGCCCGGCTTCCTGAGCGCGCTGCGCAGCTCTTCCAGCACGATGCGGCGGATCTCCTCGCGCATCGCGGCGATCTCGTCGTCCATGATCGCCACCCCGCCGCCCGGGCGGGCGAAGAGCGATTCGTCGGCCCGCTCCGAGCCCTCCTGCAGACGCCCGATGGTCATCGGCGCCTCGCGCCCGACGGGCAGCGGCGGATTGCTATTCCAGGATTCGAGGCCGGAGAATTCGCCGAAAGCCTCGCCGGCCTCGTCGCTGTAGGCGATGCGGGTCCAGTTCACCAGATGCTGCGGGCCGATATTCTCGCCCACCGACGACCGCCCGAAGAAGCCGGTGCCGATGGTGAAGGACGGCGCCAGATGGGTGCCGAAGCCGGCCGCCCCCTGGCTGCAGGGTGCGTTCACCACCACGCGCAGTGCCTTCACGGCGGAGGCGAAGGCCAGGATCGTCGCCGGGGTGGAGCTATGGATGGCGGCGGAATGGCCGGCGCCCGACATGCGGATGAGCGCGCGGGCAGTGGAGATGCCGGCATGGATATGCGGCACCCGCACGAAGCCCAGGACCGGGCAGAGCTTTTCCTTGGACAAAGCCTCGTCGATGCCGACGCGGTCGATGGGGACGAGCAGGACCTTGGTCGAGGCGGGCACCTTGAGCCCGACCCTGGTTGCGATCTCGGTCGCACTCTTCCCAAGAGCGTCGATGTTGAAGCTGCCGAGGCCGAAGAGGTAGTTGCGCAGGGCGTCGACCTCGTCCGGCTTGGCCACATAGGCACCGGCCTTGGCCAGCGCCTGGGTCAGCGCGTCGGCGATGGTCTCCTCCGCCACCACGACGCTCTCGTTGGTGCAGAGGATCGAGTTGTCGAAGCTCTTGGACTGGATGATGCGCTTGGCGGCGGCGTTCAGATCGGCGCTGGCATCGACAAAGGCGGGCGCATTACCCGGCCCGACGCCGATCGCCGGATTGCCGGAAGAATAGGCGGCGCGCACCATCGGCGTGCCGCCGGTCGCCAGGATCACCGCGACGCGCGGCGATTTCATGATGTGGTCGATGAGCGGCAGGTTCGGCTCGGCGACGATCTGGATGAGCCCGCTCGGCGCGCCGGCGGCCTCCGCCGCTTTCGCCATCGCGTTGGCCGCCTCGACCGAGCATTTCTTCGCCATCGGATGTGGCGACAGGATGATGGCGTTGCGCGTCATCAGCGCCAGCAGCACCTTGAAATAGACGGTGCAGATCGGGTTGGTCGAAGGGGTGAGGGCGAAGACCACGCCGGCGGCGCGCGGCAGTTCCACCATCTTCTGCTCCGCGATCACCCGCTTGGAGCAGAAATCCTGGCTGCGATAGGCCTCGACCAGGCCCTTCGAGCAGATCTCGTTCTTGATCTTCTTGTGCTCGACGACGCCGAATCCGGTTTCCTTCACCGCCGCCTCGGCCATCGGGCCGGCCATGGCGAAGGCGGCTTCGGCGGCGGCCTTGACGATGCGGTCGACCGCGCCGCGGTCGTAGCGGGCATAGGACGCCGCCGCCCATTCCGCCAGCTGCAGCATCATGTCGGCGGTGCCGGTCTGGCGCTTCTCGCCCGCCAGCAGCTCATCGACGATGGCGTTCATCGTTCCATCCTCACGCGGCCACGCGGCGGCGGCCGCCCTTGCATTCGGCCCGCGCCTGGCCGATCGAGCGCTCGACCCGCTCCAGCAGCTCCTCGCATTGCGGCGCCGTCATCAGCACGCCCGG
>JAEUKU010000144.1 GCA_016794075.1 Rhodospirillaceae bacterium | reverse complement strand
TTCGTGGTGGCACTGGCGGGGCCGTTGCTGGGCGAGACGGTGGGGCCGCGGCGCTGGGCGGCGACCATCCTCGGCTTCGCCGGGGTGGTGGTCATGGTGCGACCGTTCACCGCGGCCTTCGATCTCGCCGCGCTGCTGCCGGTGGCCTCGGCCCTCACCTACGGCACGGCGCAGCTGATGGCGCGGCGCATGGGCGTCACCGAATCCGCCGCGGTGATGTCGTTCTATCAGAATCTTGTATTCTTCTTCGCCGCCGGCATCGTCGCGCTCGTGGCGGGCGACGGCCGCTTCGCCGGCAGCAGCGATGCCAGCCTGGATTTCCTGTTCCGCGCCTGGGTCATGCCCACCACCGAGCATCTGTGGATGCTGGCCGCCTGCGGGCCGATCGCCTCGGCCGGCATGGTGCTGCTGACGCAGGCCTACCGCATGGCGGAGGCCAATTTCGTCACCTCGTTCGAATATACGGCGATCATCTGGGCGGCCCTGGGCGGCTGGGTGTTCTGGAACGAGATGCCGGACCAATACACCTTCCTCGGCGCCGCGCTCATCATCGCCGCCGGGCTCTATGTGCTCTACGGCACGCGGAAGTCGTCGCAGGTCGAGATCGAGCCCATCTGAGTCAGACCCGCAACAGGTGGTTGTCGAAGCGGAACTCCGCCGGGGTATCGGCACCGAGGGCCGTGGCTGGCGTCTCACCGCCGACGACGAAGAGATTCCCTGCACCGCTGGAGATCATCAGGCTACCGGCCGCATCCGCCGCCGCCAGGCCGCAGCCGTCATGCACGTCGGCGATGCCCACCGTTGCGGTCGTCCCGGTGCTCCATAGCCCGACGCAATTGCCGCGCGGCGAGCTCATGGCCAGCACATTGCCGGCGAGATCGACTGCCGCGCTGCCGCAATAGCCGCGGAAGCGGCCCCAGCCGCCCTTCGGAGCGGCCAGCCAGCGCGGGCCCTCGCCGCGCCGATGCAGGAAGCCGAGCGGCACCTCGCCATCCGGAACCTCCGCCGAATCCTGCAGCGCCGCCGCCACCTGCCCGTCGTCCGTCACCGCCAGGTGCCGGATGCTCATGCGCGCCAAGGCGGGATCGAGCCTGACCTGCTCCAGCAGCGTGCCGCTGCGCCAATCGAGATAGGCGAGATCGGAGCGGATATCGGCCGCCTCCGCCGCGCTCATCGCGTCATGGCGATGATCCAGCCCGCCATTGGCGACGACCAGCGTGGCGCCGTCGGGGAGCAGGCGCAGATCGTGCGGGCCGATGCCGCCGGTCGGGAACTCGCGCAGCCGCGCGTATCCCGCCGCCGCGTCATGCACGCCGATCAGGCCGCGGCGGCGCGCCATGTCGTTCTCGGTCAGCAGCAAATAGCGGCCATCGGGAGAGAACACACCATGGCCGGAGAAATGCCGCGACTCATCCGTCGGCGAGATCGTCGCGACAGGATCGCCGGTCGCCAGGTCGAAGACTTCCGCAAAGGTGCCTGGTCGCCGGCCGAAACAGACCGCTTGGTGCGCGCCGGGTCGCAAGGCGAGGCCATGACCGCGATCGGCGAGGTCGAAGTCATACAGCGCCGCGCCTGTCTCAGACAGCGCCACCACCGCCTGGCGGCCGGTCAAGGTCGCGGCGGCGGAGAGATAGCGCGGCCGCGCCGCCGCCGCCAGGGCGGGCCGCAGCGCGCCCGCCAAAGCGAGCGCGCCGGCGCCGGCCAGGAAGGTTCTGCGGTCAATCGCCATCGAGCGCATTGAATCCAATCGGCAGGTTGAGATCGGCGGCGATCGGGCCCGCGAGCAGGTCGCGCAGCCGCAGCAGCTGCTCGGCCAGGGCCGTGACCTCCTTGCGCTGCGCCGTGTCCGCCGCGGCTTCGCCGAGCGGCAGGGTGATGCGGTCGGCGGCCAGGAAGGCCTGCTCCAGCGTGGCGGCGAAGGCGGCGGCGACCGGCGCCCCGTCCGGGGTCGCCCGCAGCAGGCCGCCCAGGCCGCCATCGGTGCCGAACAGCTCGCGCAGGCCCTCGAGATTGGCCCGCAGCACGGCCAGCGACTGGCCGGAGCGCCAGAACTCGGCCGCCTGCGGCTTGGCCTTGGCCGGCGTTTCGCCCAGCGGCGCCAGCAGCTTCATGTCGCGCAGGACGATGGTGGCGGTGAGCAGATCGTTCAGCAATCGCGCGGCAGCGTCGTGCGACGTCGCCAGATCCTCGCTTTCCGGGTCGGGCTGGTCGAGGCGCTGCAGGAACGGCGATTCGCCCCCGGTCCAGCCGGCGAGAACCTCATCGGCGATGGTCTCGAGATTGCCGCCGATCGCCGCCAGCAGTGCGCAGCGAAAGGCTGCGCCGGGCGCATCGGCGGCGATGGCCGAGAGGGCGTCCACCTCGAACAGCAGGCGTTCCAAGGCCGGCAGGCCCTGCACGCCGACGCTGGTGGCGGCGAAACGCTGCGCCTCCAGCGCGGCCGAATCCTGCCTGGCGAGGACATCGGCCAGCTGGCGGCCGACCACGTTGCGCTTGTCCGGCCAGTATTCGATGCGGGCGGCGCGCTGGTGCTCCGCGATCGGACCAAGGCCAAGGAATTGGACGCGGGCCCAACGCTGCAGCGTCACGGCAAAGGCCTTGCGCGCCTGATCCAGCCCGGCTTCATCGGGCGCCGTGCAGAGCGTCGCGAGATCTCCATGCAAGGCCGCGGTCGCTTTCGCCAGGTCCGCATAGCCGGGCACGATCACCGCATGCGCCGTCTCGCGCACCGCATTTGCGTATTGCGCCTCGGTCAGCGCCTGCGCGGGACCGGCCGCGAGGACCAGCAGCAGGAAGGCGATCAGGCCTCGGGTCATAGACTCTCCAGAAAGGCGATCAGCGCCGCGCGGTCCGTCGCCGGCAGGGCAGCCGCCGCCCGACGCGCCGCCGCCGCTTCGCCATCATGCCACAGGATCGCCTCCAGGATGGAGCGCGCACGGCCGTCATGCAGCAGGGTCGCGGCGTGGCCTTTCGCCGCGCGGCGGCCAAGACCCCAGAGCGGCGCGGTGCGCCATTCGCGCGCCTCCACGGCCGGAGAAACCGAACCGTCATCGGCGAGGTCGGCGAGGCCATCGCCCAGGTCATGCACCAGCAGGTCGGTATAGGGGGCGATCCAGGCGGTCTTGCCAGCGGCATCCGCGATCGGCTGGCGCTCGGTGTGGCAGGCGCCGCAGCCGATCTCGGCGAAGAGGCGGGCACCGTGTCGGGTGGCATCGCCCGAGGGCGCGGCGGGTCTCGGCGCCGGCAGATCGCGCAGATAGGCGGCGATCAGGGCGACCGCCTCGTCGCTGATTTCGACCTCGCCGGCGGCCGCACCATGGGGAGCATGGCGGCAGAGTTCCTGCGCCGGTGTGCAATCGCCCCAGGGCTCCGGGCGCAGGGATGTCGATAGGCCGAGATCGACATGGAAGGCTGCGGCGGTCTGCCGTTCGAGGTCCCGCTCATTCGCCTTCCAGCCGAAGCGGCCGGGATGGATATCGGTCTCCTCATAGGTGCCCATCACCACCGCGCCGGAAATGCCGTCGCCGTCGAGATCATCGGGATCGGCAAGCTCGGCGAGGCGTTCGAAGGGGATGCGCTCCAGCAGGCCGATGCCGTGCAGGTCCGGCGCCAGGCGCGGGGAGAGCCAGTTGATCGCCAGCGGCACGCCGGAATCGTTGGCGATGACGAAACGCGGCCGGCGCAGCTCGATTTCGGTTCCGTCGGCCAGCGCGACCGTCCGGCCGTCATAGGAAAGCACCAAGCGGCCTTCGGCGGCGAGGCCGGCGACGGCTGAGGTCTGCACCTGTTCGCCCAGCAGCGGATGCGGCGCCAGCCTGCCGTCGCGCACCTCGCCCACGCGCAGGATGAGAGCGGCCACCGCCGGCAGCTCGCCCGGCTCGAGAGTCATGGCGGTCTGCCCGCCGCCAGCATGGCAGGTGGCGCAGGCCCGCGCATTGGACAGCGGCCCCAATCCGTCGGCCGCCTTGGTGGAAGACGGCGCCTGCACCCAGAGCCGCTCGAACAGCGCGCGGCCGAGCACGAAATCCATGGATTCCTCGGCCGTCGCCGGCATCGCCAGAACGCACAGCAGCGCAGCCGCGCCAAGATGCCTAAGCCACACGGACATACCCCATCATCCCGGTCTCCTGGTGCTCGATGATATGGCAATGCATCATCCAGTCGCCGGGATTGTCGGCTATGAAGCAGATCTCAACCCGCTCCTTGGGCGCCACCAGGACGGTATCGGCCAGATGCGGCACGATCTGCTTCTTGGTCGAGCGCAGCACCTTGAAGGTGTGGCCGTGCAGGTGGATCGGGTGCGGGTGCGGCGTGCCGTTGAACAGTTCGAAGACGTAGGTTTGCCCCAGCTTCAGCTCGGCCAAGGGCGGCGGCGTCAGCTGGTGGCTCTGCCCGGCCCAGGACGCGCCGTTGATCGACCAGAAGGTCTGGCCGGGGAGGCAGAGCGCATCGAGCCCGAGGCCGCTCTCCTTCAGCCAGGCCTCGAGCTGCGGCGAGACGTGGCCGGCGGTCAGGTCAAAGGTCAGGCGCGCGGCATTGCGCGGGTCCGCCGGCGGAACATGCGAGGGCGATAGCAATGGCATCGCGTCCGAGTCGGCAGCCATCGCGTCCGAGGCGGTGATCCGCGCCAGTGGCCTCGGCACCGTCGAGAACACGTTGTTCAGCACGACCGGGCCATCCGGCATGCGGAAGGCGATGTCGACGCGCATCGCCGGGCCCAGGCGCCAGCCCTTGACCGGGATCGGGCCGTCGGTCGGGTTTCCGTCGGTGGCGATGATATGGCCCTGCGCGCCCGCGAGATCGAGCACGACGATGCGCGAGGAATCGAGGTTCAGCACGCGCAGCCGCACCCAGCCGCCCGGCGGCGCGGCCAGTTCCGCCACCGGCTTGCCGTTCACCGTCTCGATGTTGCCGAAGGTGCCGGCATGCGACGCGCCCTTGGCGGTGATGAAAGCGCCGAAGCTGCCATCTGGATTGATCTGCCAGTCCTTGATGGCGCAAACCAGGTCGGCGGCGAACAGGCCGCGTTCCCCCGGTTCCTCGACGATCAGCGCGCCCGCGAGGCCGCGGCCCAATTGCGTGACCGTGTCGCAATGCGGATGGAAGAAGAAGGTGCCGGCATCCGGCGGCGCGAATTCATAGGCGAAGCTCTGGCCCGGCTCAACCGGCTTCTGGGTCATGTAGGGCACGCCATCCATCGCCAGCGGAATGCGCAGCCCGTGCCAGTGGATCGTGGTGTGCTCGGCGAGTTCGTTGTGGAGCGTGGCGCGGAAGGTTTCTCCGCGCGGGAGCCGCAGCACCAGCGGCCAGTCATCGGCATAGGCCCAGATCGGCGTCCGCGCCGGGCTCCGCGGCAGCAGCGCCAGGCTCCGCTCGCGCGCGACGAGGTCGATCGGCGCCGGACCGGCCGCATGGGCAAAGCGCAACGGCGGCAGCGCCATGAGCCCCGCCGCCGTGGTGAGCATTCTCCGCCGAGTCAGCATCGACCCGCCGGATCGCCGTTACTGGACCGCCGACGGATTATCCAGGCTGTCCGAGCCCTCGATCGCGACCTGGCCGATCTGCAAGGCTTCGATCGCCTTTTCGATGGCGCGGGTCTGGGCCACCAGCCCGTCGATCGCGTCCTGGACCATCTTATTGCCTTCCGGATTGCCGTCGCCAATCATCTGATCATAGGCCATCTTGCCGCTGTCGGCAGTATCCTTGATCAGCTTCATCCTGGCCTCGGTAGCGGCCATCGCGTCCTTGACGCCCTTGTCGATCTCCGGCGATTTCGCCGCCACCAACTCGGACAGGCTGGCACCCTTCACCTCGCTGCCGTCGGCGCGGGTGTAGCTGCCCTGGTAGATGGCGATCATGCCGGCCTGGTCGTAGTAGTGCGAATTGTGGGTGTTGTCGGAGAAGCAGTCATGCTCCTCCTCCGGGTCGTGCAGGATGAGACCCAGCTTCATGCGCTCGCCCGCCAACTCGCCATAGGACAGGCTGCCGAGGCCGCCGAACATCATGGCCAGCGCCTGCTGGTCGCCGGCCTCGCGCAGCGCCTTGCGCGCGGCGCCATCGGCGGTCCAGTTGGCGACCATCTCCTTCAGGTCATCAATCAGCAGCGCGGACGCGGTCTTGAGATAGGCGGCGCGGCGGTCGCAATTGCCGCCGGTGCAGTTGGCGGTGTCGAAATCGCTCGCCGGGCGGTTGCCGGCGCCGGGACCGGTGCCGTTCAGGTCCTGGCCCCAGAGCAGGAACTCGATGGCGTGATAGCCGGTCGCGACGTTGGCCTCGGACTCGCCGGCCTCGTGCAGCTTGGCGGCGAGCAGTTCCTTGGTGATCTCGGCGGCGTCGATCTCCTCGCCGCCAACGCTGAGCTTCGGGTTGGCGATGACGTTGGCGGCGTAGAGCGGGTTCTCGTCGGATTCCGTGCCATAGGCATCGGCGACATAATCGAGCATGCCCTCGTCCAGCGGCCAGGCATTCACGCGGCCTTCCCAATCGTCGACAATCGCATTGCCGAAACGATAGCCCTCGGTCTCCTGATAGGCCGGGCGCGAGGCCACCCAGGCCTGCCGCGCCGCCTTCAGATTGTCCTCCGTGGGTCGGGCGATCAGCGTATTGACCGCCTGCTCCAGCGCCACCGCGGCGTTCAGCGCGTCCTCGTATTTGGCATGCGCGATGTCGGCATAGGTCTCGATCACCGCGGCAACGTCCGCCGCCTGGGCGGCCGACGTGCCGCAGATCATCGCGGCGCCCAGGATGGCGCGCGCGCACGTGTTCTTCAGCCAGCTCCGACGAGCGGATTCTTCAGCCATTCCCACCTCCCTGGTTCGGCGGCAGGTAACTTAATGAGAATGATTATCAGACGCAATCGCAATGATGGTCGCATTTCGCCGCAGCGGGGAAATGCGTCCATCCTGCTGATATAGCGCGCTATTTCAGCTGCTGCACAACCTCGAAGCCCTCGAAATTCGGACCGCCGATATAGAGGCCCTTGTGCTGGCCGGCGTTCTGGCGGTCGCCAGCAGTGCCTCGGCGATGCCGGGCGCGACCACAGCAAAGTTGGTGGTCTGCCCCTGGAGATGCCAATGAACGCGTTCATGATGCCCCAGACGGTGCCGAACAGTCCGACGAAGGGTGCCGCGGCGCCGATGGTGGCGAGCAGGCCTGTCGTCTTGCCGGCCCGGCGCCCGGCCGCCTGGACGCTACGGTCATGGACCAGGGCGAGGCGCTCTTTGATGCCGGCGGCATCAAGCCCCGCCGAAGGCCGTAATTCCTCTTCCGCCGACCGCACCAAAGCGGCGCCTGCGCGCATCGCGCCCGCCGGTGCGGGCGCGGCGGCCAGAGGGGTGCATTCCTGCGCCGCCAAGGGTGGGACCGCCCGGCGCACAACGGCACCAGCGCCACGGCAATCCTGCGGATCCAGCGGTCCCGGTCCACCGGCGCTCTCATCCTGCTCTCGAATCGGCTCGGCCATTGCGCAGGGTCGCGCCGGCCGGGAGCGGCCGCGCCAGTACCTCGCAATATCAGATAAGCGACCCGCCCGGAATCGCTCCAAGGGCGGGATAGAGGCTCTGCAGCCGGTTGTAGATGTCGCGCCAAAGCGCGTATTTGGCGTCGAGTGCTGCCTGAGCTGCGGGTTGCGGCCGGAACACCCGCCCGGGCGCGACATAGCGGGCGATGGCCGACCAGTCCGTCACCACGCCGACGCCCATGCCGGCGACGAAGGCGGCGCCGAGGCAGGAGCCGGGATGACGGTCGACGCGTGTCACGTCGCGGCCGAGCGCATCGGCGGCGATCTGCAGCCAGAGGTCGCTGGCGGCCCCGCCATCCGCGGCGAAGACACGTTGTACGGCGAGGCCGCATTCGCCGAAGACGTCGACATGATGGCGGAAGCCGAACACGACCCCCTCCAGCGCCGCGCGCCAGACATGGCGGAGGTCGTGGTGCAGTCCGAGGCCAACCAGCGTGCCGCGCGCCTGCGGGTCCATCAGCGGCGTCTTCTCGCCCAGCACATAGGGCAGGAACAGCAAATCGCTCGACGGCGGCACACCGGCCGCCTTGCGGTCGAGGCATTGATGGATCGAGAGGCCGGCCGCCCTGGCCGCTTCGCGTTCGCCGCCCGCCCAATTGGCCACGATCCAGTTGAGGAAGGTGCCGCTCGCCGCCATGCAGCCGTTCGGAAAATAGAGGCCGGGCACGATGTGGTGGTCGATGAACAGGCGGCGGTCGGCGACCGGCTTGTCGCTGGAGAGCAGGATGTCCCCCGCCCCGCCGAACTTGATCACCAGGTCGCCGTTCTTCGCCGCGCCGCAAACGAAAGCGGAGGCGACGTGGTCGGCGCAGCCCGCCACCACCGGCGTCCCGGCTCTCAGCCCCGTCTGCGCCGCCGCCGCCGCAGTGAGCACCCCCACCACTTCATGGCTCTTGCGGATCGGAGCCAGGAGATCGGCTTCGATCCCGGCCAGCGCGACGAGCCGCGGGTCATACGCGCCGGTGGCGATGTCGACGAAGCCGGATTCCAGCGCCCAGTTGTGCTCGACCTGCAGGGCGCCGCAGAGCTTGTAGGTGATGTAGTCGGAAGCGCCGACCGCATGGCACGCCCGGCGGAACGTCTCCGGCTCCTGCGCACGGAGCCACATCAGCTTCGGCCCGACCAGCTGCTGCGAATAGCCCGTGCCGGTCAGGCGCAGGAACTCCGCCTCGTCCATTGCGCGGCGGTAGTGCTGGAGTTCCGCCGTCGCCCGCGCGTCGTTCTGCTGGATCGAGCGGCGCAGCGGGCGGCCGTCGCCACCGAGCAGGATCACCGCCGGCAGCATGCCGGTGACGCCGATGCCGGCGATCGCCGCCGGATCGATGCCGGGCTTCGCCATCAAAGCGCGGCAGATTTCGCCCACATTGGCCCACCATTGCGCCGGGTCCTCCTCCGCCCAATTGGCGTGGTCGGAATGGAAGGTCACCGGGCGGCTCTCGACGGCGAGCGTCGCGCCCGCATCGTCGATGACGATGCCGATGGTCGAGGTGGTGCCGATGTCGAGGCCGAGCAGCAGCGCCATGGGCGGCTACTTCCTGAGCTTGCGCACCTTGTCCATGAAGCGCTTGACCCGCACCTTGTCGATGTTGTTCCAGGTGTTGCCGTCGACCTTCAGGTGGCTGCCGATGACGCAGCCGTCGGCGATCTTCAGGATGTCGCCGACATTGTCGATATTGACGCCGGTATTGGCGAAGACCGGCGTGGTGGGCAGCGCGTCCTTGGCCAGCTTCAAATCCGCCGTTTCCGCCGGTTGCCCGGTCATCGGACCGGACACCAGCACGACGTCGGCAAGCGAGGAGAAGACCGCGCTCTTGGCGCGCTGGGCGATGGAGCGGGTGCCGACCGGCGAGGCGAACTCGGCATTGATGTTGAACATGAGCTTGAGATCCGCCCGCTGGCAATCGCTGCGGATGCGCAAGGCGGTTGCCGCGTCCGGCGCCCAGAGCCCCATGTCGGAATCGTAGACGCCGGTGAAGATCTCGCGCGCGAACGAGGCGCCGCTCGCCACCGCCAGCGACACCGTCGCCACCGGGTCCCACAGGTAGTTGACGCCGAACGGCACCTTGATCAACCGCTTCAGCTCGCCGATGGCGAAGGCCATGGCGGCGAGCGTCACCGGCGAGGCCTTCAGCAGATAGGGCCGGTCGCCCTCGTTGCCGAACATGATGGCGTCGATGCCGCCGGATTGCAGCGCCTCGATGTCCCGGGCGCAGGACTCGATGATCTTCGCCATGCCGCCCTTGGCATCGTAGAGCGGCGCCGAAGGCAACGGCGGCAGGTGCACCATGCCGATCACCGGTTTGTCGCTGCCGAAGGTCTGCCTCAATTTCATTGCTGGCTCCAATGGGTCTAGGCGAGCGCCGGGCGCTTCAGCGCCTTGGTCGTCGCCTTGTCGAACACATGAATCTGCGTGAGGTCGTAATGGAGGGTCAGGCTCTGGCCGGGTGTTGCGAAGAAATCGCGCGGGCAGCGCACCATGATCTCCGGCCCGCCCTTGCCGCCCAGCTCGCAGACCAGGATCACCTCCGGGCCGAGCACTTCGAGCGCCACGACCGAGACCTGGATCGCTTGCGACAAAGCGAGGCCGCCGCCCGAGAGGTGGAAGTCTTCGGGCCGCAGGCCGAGGATCGCGCCCCCGCCGGCATGTCCGGCATAGGCCTCGGCCAAAACCGGCGGCAGTTGCAGCCGTGCGGGGCCGGCCACCGCCGTGAGCCCGCCATTGCCCCCATCCAGCGCACCGGCGACGAGGTTCATCGGCGGGCTGGCCAGGAAGCCGGCGACGAAGGTGTCGGCCGGGTTGCGGTAGACCTCCATCGGCGCCCCGACCTGGACGATCTCGCCGTCCTTCATGATGCAGATGCGCTGGCCCATGGTCATCGCCTCGACCTGGTCGTGCGTCACGTGGATGATGGTGGTGCCGAGCTTCTGGTGCAGCTTGATGAGCTCGGTGCGCATGGCCGCGCGCAGCTTGGCGTCGAGGTTGGAGAGCGGCTCGTCGAGCAGGAAGGCCTTGGGCTCGCGCACCAGGGCGCGGCCGAGGGCGACGCGTTGGCGCTGCCCGCCCGAGAG
>JAEUKU010000066.1 GCA_016794075.1 Rhodospirillaceae bacterium | reverse complement strand
TTGAAGACATTTAAGCCGACTTCCGCCGGCATCCGCCACGTGGTCATCGTCGACCGCGCGGAGCTGCACAAGGGCAAGCCGGTCAAGGAACTGACCGAGGGCCTGAAGAAGAGCGGCGGCCGCAACAACTACGGCCGGCTGACCTCGTTCCGCAAGGGCGGCGGCCACAAGCGCCGCTACCGGCTGATCGACTTCAAGCGCCGCAAGTTCGACATGCCGGCGGTGGTCGAGCGGCTCGAGTATGACCCGAACCGCACCGCGTTCATCGCGCTGGTGAAGTACCAGGACGGCGAACTCGCCTACATCCTGGCGCCGCAGCGCCTGAAGGCGGGCGACACGGTCGTCTCCGGCGAGCGCGTCGACGTGAAGCCCGGCAACGCCATGCCGCTGAAGAGCATTCCGGTCGGCACCATCGTGCACAACGTGGAGCTGAAGCCCGGCAAGGGCGGCCAGATGGCGCGCGCCGCCGGCACCTTCGTCCAGCTGGTCGGCCGCGATCAGGGCAAGGCGCTGCTGCGCATGTCCTCGGGCGAGGTCCGCATGGTCCAGGCCGAGTGCATGGCCTCGATCGGCGCGGTCAGCAACCCGGACAACCAGAACACCGTCCTCGGCAAGGCCGGCCGCGCCCGCTGGAAGGGCCTGCGCCCGGTGGTCCGCGGCATCGCGATGAACCCGGTGGATCACCCGCATGGCGGCCGCACCAACGGCGGCATGCACTGGGTCACCCCCTGGGGCATCTCGACCAAGGGCAAGAAGACGCGTCACAACAAGAAGACCGACGGCCTGATCCTGCGCCGTCGTCACGCGAGCAAGTAAGGAGATCGCTCGATGGCTCGCTCGGTTTGGAAGGGTCCGTTCGTGGATGGCTATCTGCTGAAGAAGGCGGATGCCTCGCGCGGTTCGGGCCGCAATGAAGTGATCAAGACCTGGTCGCGGCGCTCGACGATCCTGCCGCAGTTCGTGGGTCTGACCTTCGGCGTCCATAACGGCCAGAAGTTCCTCCCCGTGCTGGTGACCGAGAACATGATCGGCCACAAGTTCGGCGAGTTCGCGCCGACGCGCACCTTCTCCGGCCACAGCGCCGATCGCAAGGCGAAGAGGGAATAACGATGAGCAAGGCAAAGACGCCGCGCGCCCTGAAGAGCAACGAGGCCGCCGCCAGCGCCTCGGTGATCCAGGCCAGCCCGCGCAAGGTCAACCTGGTGGCGCAGATGATCCGCGGGCTCGGCGCTCAGCCGGCCATCGCCGCGCTGACGTTCTCGAAGCGCCGCGCCGCCAACGACGTGAAGAAGGTCCTGCAGGCGGCGATCGCCAATGCGGAGAACAACCACTCGCTCGACGTCGACCGCCTGGTGGTGGCCGAGGCGTTCGTGGGCCGCAGCTTCAAGCTGAAGCGCTTCCACGCCCGCGCCCGCGGCCGCGGCGCCGCCGTGGTCAAGACCTGGAGCAACCTGACCGTGGTCGTGCGCGAGCGCGCCGACCAGGAGGAGAAGGCGTAATGGGACAGAAGGTCAATCCGATCGGCCTGCGCGTCGGCATCAATCGCACCTGGGATTCGCGCTGGTACGCGAACCGCGATTTCGCCAACCTGCTGCACGAGGACCTGAAGCTGAAGAAGTACCTGACCGAGCGTCTCGGCCAGGCGGGTGTTTCGCGCATCGTGATCGAGCGTCCGGCGAAGAAGGCCCGCGTGACGATCCACACCGCGCGTCCCGGCGTCGTCATCGGCAAGAAGGGCGCTGACATCGAGAAGCTGCGCGGCGACCTGTCGAAGATGACCGGTTCGGAGGTCAGCCTCAACATCGTCGAAATCCGCAAGCCCGAGATCGACGCCAAGTTGATCGCCGACAACATCGCCCAGCAGCTGGAGCGCCGCGTCGCCTTCCGCCGCGCCATGAAGCGCGCGGTGCAGTCGGCGATGCGCCTGGGCGCGCTCGGCATCCGCATCAACTGCTCGGGTCGCCTGGGCGGCGCCGAGATCGCGCGCATGGAGTGGTACCGCGAAGGCCGCGTGCCGCTGCACACGCTGCGCGCCGAGATCGATTTCGGCGAGGGAACCGCGAAGACCACCTACGGCACGTGTGGCGTGAAGGTCTGGGTGTTCAAGGGCGAGATCATGGCCCATGACCCGATGGCCCTCGACAAGCGCGCCATGGAGCATCAGGCGGCCCGCTGATGCGGCGGCCTGAAGAACAGGAACCAGGAACATGCTTCAGCCAAAGCGAACCAAATTCCGCAAGGGGCACAAGGGCCGCATTCACGGCACTGCGAAAGGCGGCACCACGCTCGCCTTCGGCGCCTATGGCCTGAAGGCCGTGGAGCCGGCCCGCATCACCGCGCGCCAGATCGAGGCCGCCCGCCGCGCCATCACGCGTCACATGAAGCGCGTCGGCAAGGTCTGGATCCGCATCTTCCCGGACGTGCCGGTGAGCCGCAAGCCCGCCGAAGTGCGCATGGGCTCGGGCAAGGGCACGCCCGAATACTGGGTCTGCCGCGTGCATCCCGGCCGCATCATGTTCGAGATGGACGGCGTGCCGAAGGAACTGGCCAACGAAGCGTTCACGCTGGCGGCGGCCAAGCTGCCGATCAAGACCCGCTTCGTCAGTCGGTTGGGCGAATAGGGCGCAGGGAGACGAGAGATGAAAGCCGAGGAACTGCGCACCAAGACCGCCGACCAGCTCAACGCCGAGCTCGCCGGCCTGAAGAAGGAAGCCTTCAACCTGCGTTTCCAGCAGGCCAATGGCCAGCTTGAGAACACCGCGCGGGTGCGGGCGGTGCGCCGCGACATCGCGCGCGTGATGACCTTCCTCGCCAAGCAGGCCGCCGGTGCGGCTGCGGCGGCGCCGAAGGCCGAGAAGAAGGCCGCTGCGCCCAAGGCTGCGAAGCCGAAGGCGGCGAAGAAGACTGTGAAGAAGGCCGCGGCCAAGAAGACCGCGAAGCCGAAGGCCGCCAAGGCCAAGGCCTGAGACAAGGACTAGGAGCAAGATATGCCTCGGCGAGTGTTGCAAGGCACCGTGGTCAGCGACAAGACCGACAAGACCGTGATCGTCTCGGTCGAGCGTCGCGTCATGCACCCGGTCTACAAGAAGTTCATCCGTCGTTCGAAGCGCTACGCCGCGCACGACGAGGGCAACGTGCACAAGATCGGCGACACCGTGTTCATCCGCGAGTGCCGCCCGATCTCGAAGACCAAGCGCTGGGAAGTGGTGTCCGCAGACACCGCTGCCGGCAACTAACGAACAAGAAAGGTACCGGCCATGATCCAGATGCAGACGAACCTGGATGTCGCCGACAATTCCGGCGCGCGCAGGGTGCAGTGCATCAAGGTGCTTGGTGG
>JAEUKU010000454.1 GCA_016794075.1 Rhodospirillaceae bacterium | reverse complement strand
CACGTCCTGGTGGGTGATCGGCACCGAGCGCTCCAGGATCTCCTTCATCAGGTCGCGGTGATCCTTCATGCGCAGATCCTCCAGCAGCATCTTCATGATGTCGCGGTGGCCGGGATAGCGCACGGTCTTGTAGTTCAGGCTGTCGACCTTGCCCTCCAGCGTCTCGCACAGGGTGCCGAGGCCGCCCGAGGTGTTGAAGCACTCGTAGTGGATGCCATCGAGCGAGAAATGCTCGAGCCCTTCCAGCGGCATCACCTCGACCATCTTGCCTTCGTGGATCGCCTCGCAGGGATTGCAGTATTCGTTGATCAATCCGTCGGTCGACCAGGTGAGGTTGTATTTCAGCGCATTGGCCGGGAATTCCGGCAGCGCGCCCACGCGCATATGCACCTCGCGCAAGCTGTCGAAGCTCTTGGCCAGGTGGTTGGCGACGATGGAGATGAAGCCCGGCGCCAGGCCGCATTGCGGGGCGAAGGCGACCTTCGAGTTCTGCGACACGTTGCGCACCGCGCGGGTGGTCTCGACGTCCTCGGTCAGGTCGAAATAATGCGCGCCGACCTCGGCGCAGACCTGGGCGACGCCGGGATTGAGGAAGAAGGGCAAAGCCGAGATGACCGCCTGCTGGCCCTTGGCCACCTCGGCCAGCGCCTTGCGGTCGCTGACGTCGATGCGGCGCGTGGCGGCCTTCTTGCCGCCCGCCTGCTCCAGAAAGGTGGCGTTGCTGTCGGCGAGGGTGGTCTCGTAGGCGCCGCTGGCATGGAGCAGGTCGACGATGGCGCCGCCGATCTTGCCGGCGCCGAGAACCAGGACTTTGCGTTTCATTTCCGTTCCTTGGACTGCGGGAAAATTGCGCTGACCGCGCTTGACCGCCACCATAGGCGCGGGGAGGGCTTGCCTTAAGCCGGCGAAAGTATAAAAAGCTGCCACGGGGCCGGCGAAACGACGGGGACACATGGCGAAACGCAATCTGGACGACACCGACCGGCGCCTGATCTCCCTTTTGCGTGCCAATGCCCGCATGCCGACCGCCGCTCTGGGCCGCCATCTCGGCCTCAGCCGCAGCGCGGTGCAGGAGCGGCTGAAGCGCCTGGAGCGCGACGCCGTCATCACCGGCTACACCATCGTCCTGGGCGAGACCACGGAGCATCCCGGCGTCTCCGCCCATGTCCTGCTCACCCTCGACCCCAAGTTCCAGGACCGCGCCATGGCCTCCTTGAAGGGCCTGCCGGAGGTGTCGAGCTGCTACACGGTCTCCGGCGTCTATGACGCGGTCGCCCTGGTGCGCGCTTCCACCGCCGCCCATCTGGACGAGGTGCTGACCCGCATCGGCCGCCTGCCCGGCATCACCCGCACCACCTCCGCCATTCTGCTCTCGACGATGTTTGAACGCAGCTAAAGCTGCGGGGGTTCGAGCGCAGCTGACGCTGCCGCCGCGCATGCCGCCTTCGCCGCGGGGTTCGAGCGCAGCTGACCACCAGAGCGAGTCATGGCAAGGCTTGGCCTTGCCATCCACGGGTTTGCCTGCGTCAGCGCCGTCTCGAGCCTCGAAACTCGTGGATCCCAAGGCCAAGCCTTGGGATGACGATTGTGGCTGGACCTCGCCGGAATTTGCCAAAAATGCCAGCAATCTCCATGCCTTGAACCACGCCGGTTGAGGATTGCTTAACCTCGTTGCGCTATCCCGGATGGGATGAATCGGGGTGGCGCGGCGATGAGCTGGCAACGGCTTCGGCAATCTCTCCTGGGTCCGGCGCGGGGTTGGCGCTGGCCGGTCTATGTCGCCCTCGGGCTCTACGTCACCGTCTCGCTCGTCTTCCACCTGATCCATGTGCCGATCGGCCAGACGGCGGCGATGTTCGACATGCCGCTGGTCGTCGGCATCTCGTTCCTGTGCTTCGCCATGGCGCGGCGGGTCTGGCCCTTCGTCCTGTTCATGCTGCTCTATTTCGCGCTGTTCTATTTCGCCAGCGCGGCGATGATCAAAGTGCTGGGCCGGCCGATCATGCCGGAGGAGATCGTCAACCTCCGCGCCCTCATCGAGATCCTGGGGCCGCTGGGCTGGATCGGCATCGGCGTGCCGCTCGCCGTCTTCGCGGCCGCGTGGCTGTTCAATCTCACCTGGAAGACGCGGCAGGCCAAGGGCGCGCTGGCGCTCTCGGTGGCGCTGCCGCTGGTCGCGATCAGCTTCCCGGCGCCGATCGTCTCCGGCCTCGACCGGCTGACCAGCAACTCGCCCTGGGACCAGAACATCAATTTCTATGTCCGCGGCGGCACGGTGCATTTCCTGCAGGAGACCATCCGCCTGCTGGCCCAGCGCACGCCGCCGCCGCAAGAGGCGGAGGTCGCCGCCGCGGTCGCGCGGCTGCAGACGCTGTCGGGACCCGCGGCGCCGCCGCCGGCCGGCCGCACCCGCAACGTCCACATGTTCCTGCTGGAGAGCTTCTGGGACCCCAAGGTCCTGACGGCGGCGCGTTTCAGCCAGCCGGTTATGGACCCGCGCTTCGAGGAATTGTGGCGCGAAAGCGGCTACAGCCAGGGCCTGAGCCCGGCCTTCGGCGGCCAGACCGCCAATGCCGAATACGAGATGCTGTGCGGCTTCCCCACCAGCCAGCACGCGGTGAACTTCGAATACGGCATCAAGCGCGACGTGCCCTGCCTGCCGGAGGTGCTGCGCCGCGCCGGCTATCGCACCATCGCCTCGCATCCCAATCGCGGCACCTTCTGGAACCGCACCAGCGTCTACGACCATATCGGCTTCGAGACCTTCTGGGACACCGACACGCTCGACTTGAGCGGCACCGGCGGCTTCCTGATGACCGACAAGGAGCAGTTCCGCCAGGTCCAGGCCCTGATCGCGAAGACCAGGGACGATCGCCCGCTGTTCAACTACGTGCTCACCATCGAAGGCCACTGGAACTACACCACCGGGCCGGAGCGCCAGGCCGGCATCCGCTCCGACAGCCGGGTGCCCTATGTTCCCCAGTTCGCCAACGTGATGCATTTCAAGTCGCGCGACGTCATGGACATCATCGCCGAACTGCGGACCAGCGATCCGGACTCGCTCATCGTCATCTTCGGCGACCATCTGCCGCTGCTCGGCAACGGCAACGAGGGCTATGTCGAGTCCGGCCTGCTGGCGGCAACGCCCGGCGCCTTCGACCGGGACCAGTACGATTTCTCCACCCGCACGCCGATGGTGGTGATCGACGGGCGCAACGGCCCGCTGCGGCTCGGCGCGCGGCCGATGTTCGAGATGCCGGCGTTGATCGCCGGGCTGGCGGGGCTGAGCGATCCCGGCATCTTCGCCTTGACCCGGCCGCCGGCCGGCATCGACCTGCGCCCGCTCCCCGGCGTCAACCTGGTCTATGAGGACGGGGCGCCGCGCGAACTGTGCCGCACGGCCGCGCAATCGGCCGATTGCCGCAACGCCGCCGATTGGCTCGGCGACGTGCAGCTGGTCGAGCATGACCTCTTCCGCGGCGACCAGCACGCGCTGAAGCTGCTGGGGCAGGCAGGTCCTGGCACACTCGCGCATGCCGGGACGGAAAGCTCCGGTAACTGACCCACCCTCATCGTCATCACCGGGCCGCCACGCAGTGGCGAGACCCGGTGATCCAAGTTTCCATCTGCGCATCGGATGCGGATTTGGATTGCCGGGTCAAGCCCGGCAATGACGAATGTAGGGAACTGTATCTAGAAATCCCCGAACGCGGCGATGGCATCCCGGTCGTAGCCGCGGCTCGCCACCAGCAATTGCCTTGAATAGGCGTGCTGCAGGCGGCCCTCGCTCAATTCGGCGGCGCTGGCGGTCTCGACGATCTCGCCGGTACGCATGATGGAAAGCCGGGCGCAGAGATGCGACACGACGCCGAGGTCGTGGCTCACCAGGATATAGGTGAGGCCCAGGTCGCGCCGCAGGTCGGCGAGCAGGTTCAGCACCTCCGCCTGGATCGAGACGTCGAGCGCCGAAGTGGGCTCGTCCAGCAGCACCACCTTGGGCCGCAGGATGAGGGCGCGGGCGATGGCGACGCGCTGGCGCTGGCCGCCGGAGATCTGATGCGGATAGCGGAAGCGGAAGCTGGGGCCGAGGCCGACCTGATCGAGCGCCGCGCGCACCTTGTTCTCAACGTCGTCGAAGCCGTGGATCGCCAGCGGCTCGCTCAGGATGCGGTCGACCGTGTGCTTCGGGTGCAGCGAGCCATAGGGGTCCTGGAACACCATCTGCACCATGCGGCGCAGCTCCGGCGGCCGCGTCTTGCCGACCTGGTGGCCGCCGATCCGCATCGACCCTGTCCAATGATCGTTGAGCCCGGCCAAGGCGCGCAGGATGGTGGATTTGCCCGAGCCGGATTCGCCGACCAGGCCGAAGCTCTCGCCCGGCGCCACGGTGAAACTGACGTTCTTCACCGCGTCGACGCGGTCGGCGCCCTGGCCGAAGCTGATCGAGAGGTTCTCGACCGCGATGATGGGGTCCGCGGTCATCCGACCGGCTCCAGCCATTTGGGATCGCGCTGCAAGGTCGGCAGGCGGTCGCGCCGCTGGTCGATCTCCGGCGGGCAGGCCAGCAGGCCCTTGGTGTAGGGATGGCTGGCATGCTCGAGCTCGCGCGCCGCCAGCGTCTCCAGCACCTGGCCCGCATACATGACCAGCGCCCGGTCGCAGAAGGTGCGCACCAGGTTGAGGTCATGGCTGATGAAGATGAGGCCCATGTTCCGCGTCTTCACCAGATCGTCGAGGATCGCCAGCACCTGCAGCCGCACGGTGACGTCGAGCGCCGAGGTCGGCTCGTCGGCGATCAGCAATTCGGGTTCGGCCATCAGCATCATCGCGATCATCGCCCGCTGGCCCATGCCGCCCGAGAGCTCGTGCGGCCAGGCGCGATAGACGCGTTCGGGGTCGCGGATGCGCACCGCCGCCAGCATGCCCAGGGCGTGCTCGCGCGCGGCGGCACCGCTGTACTGGTCGCGGCAGGCTTCCAGCAATTGCTCGCCGATGGTCATCACCGGGTTCAGCGAGTATTTCGGGTCCTGCATCACCATGGCGATGCGCTTGCCGCGGATGCTGCGCCAC
>JAEUKU010000433.1 GCA_016794075.1 Rhodospirillaceae bacterium | reverse complement strand
CGCCTATCGCCTCGGCGAGGGCGCGACGCTGAAGGAAGCCCTCGAAGCCGGCCTCACCGATCTCGACGGCTTCTTCACCTTCACCATGGGCACCAAGGACGGCTTTGCCGTGGTGCGCGACGCCATCGCCTGCAAGCCGGCAGTGCTGGCGGAGAACGACGATTGGGTGGCGATGGCCTCCGAGTTCCGCTCGCTCGCCTATCTGCCCAACGTCGACAAGGCCAAGATCTGGGAGCCGGCGCCGGCGACCGTCTACACCTGGAGCCTGCACTGAGATGAATGTCGTCGATCTGTCGCAAACGCCGCTGCGCGAGCTCCACACGCGGCTGCACAACCTGCCCAAGGACACCAACGAGCGGCTCTGGAAGCTGATCAACGTGCATGGCGAGCATGCCTGCGCCGTCGGCCTGACCCAGCCCATCGAGGTCCATATCCACGGCCATATCGGCTATTACTGCGCCGGCATGAACAAGGAGGCGACCGTCGTCATCCACGGCCAATGCGGCGTCGGCGTGGCCGAGAACATGATGTCCGGCGAGGTGCGGGTGAAGGGCACCGCCTCCTCCGCCGCCGGTGCCACCGGTCAGGGCGGCTTGCTGGTGATCGAGGGCGATGCCGGCACGCGCTGCGGCATTTCCATGAAGGGTATCGACATCGTGGTCGGCGGGTCGGTCGGCGCCATGAGCGCCTTCATGGGCCAGGCCGGGTCCCTCGTGGTGCTCGGCGATGCCGGGGCCAATCTCGGCGATTCGCTCTACGAGGCCCGCCTCTATGTGCGCGGCAAGGTCGAAAGCCTGGGCGCCGATTGCGTGCCGAAGCAGATGACTCCGCACCATGTGGCGAAGCTCGGCCGCCTGCTGAAGCGCGCCGGCATGGATGCCGATCCGAAGGACTTCAAGCGCTACGGCTCGGCCCGCAAGCTGTACAATTTCCATGTCGACAATGTCGACGCTTACTAATCACGTCGACAACGTCGACGCTTACTGAAGCAGGTCTCCATGAGCTCGACCCCCTTCTATACGCCGCCCCGCTGGTCCGCGACCTTCGACGCGCATTCCATCGCCGAGATTCATCGCGCCGCGCAGACCGGCATCTATGACATCCGCGGCGGCGGCGCCAAGCGCAAGGTGCCCCACTTCGACGACCTGCTGTTCC
Organism: Rhodospirillaceae bacterium; assembly: GCA_016794075.1. Classification (GTDB taxonomy): domain Bacteria; phylum Pseudomonadota; class Alphaproteobacteria; order Dongiales; family Dongiaceae; genus Dongia_A. The sequence goes on along the minus strand of JAEUKU010000433.1, from coordinate 818 downwards.
TCGGCGCCTCGGTCTCGCGCTATCCGCTGGAAGGCTATCGCGAGAAATGCGGCACCGACGTGGTGCTGGGCACCCGTTTCGCCAAGAAGCCGATCCATCTGAAAATCCCGGTCACCATCGCCGGCATGAGCTTCGGCTCGCTCTCCGGCCAGGCCAAGGACGCGCTCGGGCGCGGCGCCAGCCAGATGGGCACCAGCACCACCACCGGCGACGGCGGCATGACCCAGGAGGAGCGCAAGAGCTCCAAAACCCTGGTCTACCAACTGCTCCCCTCGCGCTACGGCATGAACCCGGACGATCTCCGGAAGGCCGACGCCATCGAGGTTGTCGTGGGCCAGGGCGCCAAGCCCGGCGGCGGCGGCATGCTGCTCGGCATGAAGATCACCGAGCGCGTGGCCAAGATGCGCACCCTGCCCGTCGGCATCGACCAGCGTTCCGCCTGCCGCCATCCGGACTGGACCGGGCCGGACGACCTCACCATCAAGATCCAGGAACTGCGCGAGATCACCGATTGGGAGAAGCCGATCTATGTGAAGGTCGGCGCCACCCGCCCCTATTACGACGTGGCGCTGGCGGTGAAGGCCGGCGCCGACGTCGTCGTGCTGGACGGCATGCAGGGCGGCACCGCGGCGACCCAGGACGTCTTCATCGAGCATGTCGGCATCCCGATCCTGGCGGCGATCCGCCCGGCGGTGCAGGCGCTGCAGGACCTCGACATGCATCGCAAGGTGCAGCTCATCGTCTCCGGCGGCATCCGCAACGGCGCCGACGTGGCGAAGGCGCTGGCCATGGGCGCCGACGCGGTCGCCATCGGCACC
>JAEUKU010000407.1 GCA_016794075.1 Rhodospirillaceae bacterium | reverse complement strand
TGGCCGGCGCAGTACCTGCGCGCCGCGCCGAAGGGTGCGCAGGGGCGCACGCCGGCACATGAGGTCGATTGAGACGTTGAGGCAAGTCTGAGGAAGCCGCGCTAATCCGGTTGATCGCCATCGAGCGACAGCAGCTGCTCGATCGTCTCGATCAGCGCGCGGCGGCGGAACGGCTTCTGCAGGTTGCGGTCGGCCGCCTTTCCGTCGGGTAGCAGCGTCGCCGCGGCGATGCCGTCGCGCCCCGAAATAGCGATGATCGGCGTGCCGGGGCTCTCTTCACGGATGGTTTCGATCGTCTGCAGGCCGCCGATGCCCGGCATGAAGATGTCGGTGACGACGAGGTCGGGCGGCTCGCTGCGGAACAGCCGGAGCCCGCTTTCGCCGCTTTCGGCGTCGATGACGTCGTGGCCCTCCTGCTCCAGGAATTGCCGCACCACCCGGCGGAAGGACGGATCGTCGTCGATGATCAGGATCCGGCTCATCGTCTTCCCCTCTTGCCTCCCCCTTCCGCGCTCCGCCGCTATCCGATCGGTGGCAGGAACAGAGATATCCCCGCCTTGGCCAGAGCCGCATGCTTGGTCGGCGATGGTACATCCTTCACGATCAGGCGCCGCTGCCGCAGATCGAGCGCGCGGCTGAGCTTCTGGAAGGCGGTCGCCGGCTCGCCCATCGCGGTCCAGGGGATATGCCGGTAGTCGATGGTCGCCAGCCGCGTCGCCGCCGGCAGCTTCGTCTGGAAGGCTGGGTCGGCCAGCGGAATTTCATAGGCGATCGACTTGAACAACGCGGAGAGCCGCATGGTAAGGTCCGAGAGGCGCGTCGCCGCCGCTTCCGGCGGAACTTCCCGCACCTCGACCACGATCTTCTGCTTCGCCGCCTCGCCCAGCGTGCGCACGACCCTGAGCCAGGTTTCCAGTTCGCGTGCCTGGGTCAAGGTCGAGAAGCGGACCGGCGTCATCACCAACGCCGCATTGTTGCGGCTCAGCCCCGCGAGCACGCGCTCCCCGGCGCCCGCCAGCAGGAAGGCCTCCGCCTCCAGCTCATAGTTGTTGCGCCCCATGGCGCGCAGCACATCGGCCGCCTCGCGCATTTCCGCCGACATCCGGATGACCGAGATCGGGGCCGGCTGGCCGCCCTCATTGACGATCGGATCGGTGATCGCATTCGCGGCCTTGAAGCCCGTGGTCAGCACGGCGATGGATTCGGCCTCGACCCGCTCGCGCTCCAGCCGCAGGCGGCGGTCGATCGAATCGACGATCGCCTCCTCGCTCTCCAGCGCCTGCTCCTCGACCTTGACCCGGGCGGCGAAGGACGTGACCGCGGGCTGCGGCATCTCGGGAATTTCCCCGGTCAGCTTCTCGCAGATCTCCTGCGAGATGGCATTGGCCTTGAACTGCGCCTCCGTGGCGCTGAGATGCGCGAACAGCACCAGGAATCCATCATCCTTGGAGCGGCGGAAGATGTCGCCGGCTCTCAAATGGCGCTGGATCGTGCGCTCTGCGAGGGAGAAGGCGCGATCCGCCACCGCCGGCCATTTGTCGCCGAGGCTTTCGCGTACCGCCGCCAGCCCGACCAGCTGCAGCTTGCCGGCGACCACATTGCCGCCGGACCCGCCGGGCGCCAGCGCCTCGCGCACGGCGAGCTCCATATTCCAGTCACGCTCGATTGACTCGCCGCTCGGCCGTTCCCGCAGCGTCAGGACGTGGTAGCACTCGCCGCTCGGCTGCCGGCAGGTGGTGAGCTCCACCTCGCCTGCGACCTGGTCCTTGCCCTTCCGCAGCAGGAAGCACTTGACCTGGCGGGTCTGATCGAGCGCGCCGCCATCCTGCATCAGCGAGTCGAGCGCCAAGCGGTCCGCCTCCGCCACCAGCCCACCGACCGGCTTGCCCATCAGGTCGAAAATGCTCCAGCCCAGGCGCCGGGTAATGGCGGTGTTCGCCATGATGAGGTTGCCCGCTTCGTCGGCGACCACCAGCGGGTCCTTGATCACGCCGAAGACCGAGGCGAGCAGCCGCTGCGTCATCTCGCGATGCTGCTCGGCCTTCTTCCGCGCGGTGACATCGCGGCTCATGCGCACGAAGTGAATGAGCCTGCCGTCGTCGTCGAAGACCGGGGTCGTGCTCAGCTCCAGCCAGTATTTGTGGCCCTTGCGATGCCGGACCTCCTGGTCGACCGTGATCGGCGCGCGCGCCTCCACTGCCTGGTGCAAACCGCTCAGGACCTGCGGCAATGCCGCCTCCTCGAACAGGACGCCGAGCGGGCGGCCGAGCAATTCTGCGGGTTCATAGCCCGACGTGCGCTCGATGCCGTCGCTCACGAAGACGATCTTCGGCCCCTGCGGGGCGTCGAGATCGGCATCGGTGATGAGCGCGATCTCGCTGGTGCGCGAGGCGATGACCTGTCCGAGAAGGGTGGCGTAATCCGTCATGCCGCGATAGCCGCGCTCCCCGCCCAATGCATAGGCGGCTGAAATGGCGATAAGTCTGCTTGATTGCGGGCTCTGTACTTGCCGCGCTCTCCCCCGCACCTTAGCGCGCAGCGGTTAAAGCCGGGTAAGGGAAGCCTCAATGACGTTGCGGACTTTCCTGCCGGCACCTCGGCCGATCGGCTTAGAACGTCTTGGCGAGCAGTACCCAGTCGAGGCCGGAATTCTGCCAGCCTTCCTTCACCTTCGGCCGCTTCGCCGCAACGCGATAGCCGCAGCGCTCATAGAGCCTTTGCGCGCCGGGATTGGAATCGGAGACGATGACGCTCATGCCGCGCCGGCCCCGCGCGCGGCCGATCTCGTCGGCACGGCCGAGCAATCGGGTGCCGAGGCCGAGGTTGCGGAAGCGCGGCTGCACCGCGAGC
>JAEUKU010000379.1 GCA_016794075.1 Rhodospirillaceae bacterium | reverse complement strand
CAGCTTGCGCTCGCTGATGTCGGTGAGCGACCCGGCCATGCGTACCGTATGGCCGTAATTGTCGCGCTGCGAGGTGCCGCGGATCAGGAACCAGCGATAGGATTGGCTCTTGTGGCGCAGCCGGCACTCGACCTGGAAGGCGAGCGAGATGCCCTCCAGATGGTTGCGCAACTCGCGCTTCACCATCTCGGATTCCTCCGGGTGCACCAGCGCCAGCCAATCCTCCATGGCGCTGAAGCGGTCTTCGGACTGGTAGCCGAGCAGTTCGCGCCAGCGCGGCGAGAAATAGACGCTGTTGTCGTCGAGGCGCCAGTCCCAGATGCCGTCGCCGGCCCCGCGCACCACCAGGTCGAAACGCTGGCGCTGGTCGACGCCCTCGGCGATCTCGGCCACCCGCGCCATCAAGGCGCGGATCCGCGCCAGCGCCAGCGGCGGATGCATGGGCGATTCGAGGCAATCGTCGGCGCCGGCTTCCAGCGCCTTGGTCATCAGCTCCTCGCGGCCCTTGGCGGTCACCACGACGATGGGCAGGGTGGCGGAGCTCATCGCCTTGCGCAGCCGGGTCACCATGCGCAGCGATTCGTCGCTCGCGGCATTGGCGTGGAGGACCAGCAGGGCGTTCGGGCGCTCCTCGAGCTGGCCCTCGGCCTCGACCAGATCGGCGACGCGCTCCGCCGGCAGGCCGGCGGCCAGCAAGGCGGCGCCGAGTTCGTCCAGCGCGGAACCTTCGCCAGCCAGGATCACGACATCGGTCATGCCGGCAATTCCCTTGGCAGCCCCTGCGGGAGGCGCTCGGCCGCAAGAGCGGCCGCGGAGGCAAGCGCCACCGCGGCCGGCCCGCATTTCGCCCATTCGGCGTTCATCACGGCCTCACCCACATCATTAAGGAGCGTTCAGGGTAACGACGGCTTCTTAACCGTTCCTTACCGCTACGCCCACGTTCCTATGTCGAAGTGCCGGATTTGATTAGAAATTTAGCGAAGTACCGCCTGCTTATCCCTAGGATGGCCGGCGGCGCTCCAGGCGTTTTGGCGCCGGGCGCAATCCGACCCCATCATCGTGTTATTTCAATCGCTTAGCCAGCGTGAACGCGGCCGATCCGCACCCCTGGCAATCGGCCTGCCGCTGCCTATACTGGCGCGCTTCCAGAGCACCGGGGGAATGACGGCGGCGATGACATCGACCCAATCCACCTTGGCAGGCGGCGCGCCGGCCGGCGATCTTTCCCGCCAGCCGGTGCACCGCCGGATACTGGCGATCGCTCTGCCGGCAATCATCGCCAACCTGACCTCGGTCTTGCCCGGCGTGGTGGACACGGCGCTCGTCGGCCGGACCGGCACGGCGATCGACCTCGGCGGCATCGCGCTCGGCGCCACCATCACCGGCTTCATCCTCTGGGCCTTCAGCTTCCTGCGCCTGGGCACCGCCGGCTTCGCCGCCCAGGCCTTCGGCGCCCGCGACGAGAGCGAGCAGCGCTCGAGCTTCCTGCGCGCCCTCGGCCTGGCGCTGATCTTCGGCTTCGCGCTCATCCTGCTCATGGTGCCGCTGGGCCAGCTCGCCTTCACCCTGTTCGACGCGGGCACCGCCTCGCTCGACGTCGCCGGGCGCTACTACTACTACCGCATGTTCGCCGCCCCCTTCGATCTCATCCTCTATGTGGTGATCGGCTGGCTGCTCGGGCGCCAGCGGGTGCGCGACATGCTGGCCCTGCAAGTGCTCCTCAACCTTGTCAATGTCGCGCTCTGCTACGCGCTGGTCGTGCATCAGGGCTGGGGCGTCGACGGCGCCGCCATCGCCACGGCCATCGCCGTCGTGATCGCCTGCGGCGCCGGCCTGGGCATGGTGCGCCAGCAGTTTCGCGGCCTCGCCCCGCGCAGCGCCGAATCCCGCCTGATCGAATCGGAGAAGCTGCTCGGTCTGATGGCGGTCAACCGCGACATCTTCCTGCGCACCCTGGTGCTGATGGGCTTCCTCGCCTACCTGGTCCGCCTCGGCGCCGAGCGCGGCGACGCCGTGCTTTCCGCCAACCACATCCTGTTCGGCTTCATCTCCATCATCGCCCAGGGCCTCGACGGCTTCGCGCAATCTACCGAAACCCTGGTCGGCCAGGCGATCGGCGCGCGCGACGGCCTGCGCCTGTCGCGGGTGGTGCGCGCCGCGAGCCTGTGGTGCCTGGTCTTCGCCCTGGCGATCAGCGCCGCGCTCTATGAATGGGGTGCCGGCCTCTTGCCGCTGTTCACCCACGACGTCGATATCCTGAAGATCGCCGATGCGCATTTCCCTTGGATCGCCGGGGTGCCACTGGTGGCGATCTGGTGCTTCCAGCTTGACGGTATTTATTTCGGCGCCACCCGCGGGCGTGAAATCCGCAACGGCATGCTGCTGGCCGTCGTCGCCGGCCTCGCCGCCGCATTGTCGCTGCCGGCGTTCTTCGGCAATGACGGCATCTGGGCGGCGCTCTATGTGTTCTACGCGATGCGTGCGATCCCGCTCGTGCTGTGGTATCGCCGCATTCCCCGCGCGCTCGCACGCTGATTCCGGAGGTTGCCGATGCCGAGCTTCGATATCGTTTCCAAGACCGACCTCGCCGAAGTCGACAACGCCATCCAGGGGGTCGTGCGCGAGATCGGCACCCGCTTCGACTTCAAGGGCTCCAAGTGCACGGTCGAGCGCAAGGAGCTGCTGATCACGCTGCTGGCCGACGACGACATGAAACTGCGCCAGATGCAGGAGCTGCTGAAGGGCTACATGGTGCGGCGCAAGCTCGAGGCCAGCGCGCTGGAATTCAAGGATCCGCAATCTGCCTCCGGCAACACCTTGCGCCAGGAAGTCACCATCAAGCAGGGCATCGACCAGACCCTTGGCAAGCGCATCGTCAAGGAACTGAAGGACAGCAAGCTCAAGGTCCAGGTCTCGATCCAGGGCGACGAGCTGCGCGTCACCGGCAAGAAGAAGGACGATCTGCAGGACGCCATCGCCTTCGTCCGCGCCATGAAGATCGAGCAGCCGCTGCAATACCAGAACTTCCGCGATTGACCTTCAGCCCGACAGGAACACCCATGCCGAAGAAGAATCCCCTCAACCTCAATTCTCTGCAACTGAAGACGCTCACCCTGTTCCAGGCCTTGTCGGAGATCGAGGAAATCGCCAAGCCGCACGAAGACCCGAGCGGCGAGCCCGGCCACATCATGATCTCCGCCATGCCGCGGCCGCACGGCGACCATTTCCATCTCGGTTCCTACATCGTGCGCTCGCAGGACGCGTCCGGTCTCGCCAACGAGAGCGTCTGGCTGGCGCTCGAGCGCAAGAAGCTGATCAAGTCGCTGTTCCCGATGGCCTGCGTGCTCACCCCCGCCGGCGCCGCCTACGAAACCGGCATGAAGGACCAGATGCTGCACGAAGGCCATCATTGATGACCACGGCGACCCCCGACCTCGCGCTCAGCTACCTGCCGGCGACGGAGATCGCCGCGCGTATCCGCTCGGGCGCCCTGACGGCGACGGAGGTGATCGCGAATTCCCTCGCGCGCATCGCCGGGATCAATCCGAAGCTCAACTGTTTCTGCTTCGTTTACCCGGAGGAGGCGCGCGCCTTGGCGGCGGAACTCGACCGCGAGGCCAAGGCGGGGAAGTTCCGCGGTCCGCTGCACGGCGTGCCCTTCGCCATCAAGGATCTGACGCCGACCAAGGGCAAGCGCACCACCCTCGGCTCCTTTGCCTATGAGCATTGGGTGCCTGACTACGACGCCCCCATCGTCGAGGCCCTGCGCAAGGCCGGCGGCATCATGGTGGGCAAGACCACGACGCCGGAATTCGCCTATTCCTCTTTCACCGAGAGCCCGCTCTGGGGCATCACCCGCAACCCATGGAACCCCGCGCTCTGCGCCGGCGGCTCCTCCGGCGGCGCGGGCGTCGCCGTTGCCACCGGCTGCGTGCCGCTGGCCGAAGGGTCAGACATGGGCGGCTCGGTGCGCATCCCGGCCAGCTTCTGCGGCGTGGTCGGGTTGAAGCCGAGCTTCGGCCGCATCCCCTTCACCATCCTGCCCAGCGAGTTCGACCAGCTGTCGCATTTCGGCCCGCTTGCCCGCACCGTCGGCGACGCTTGCCTGTTCCTGCAGGCGACTCAGGGCCCGGACGAGCGCGACATCCAGTCCTTGACCGTGCCGCAGGATTTCACCCAGCCCTTCGACACCGATCTCAGCGGCCTCAGCCTCGCCCTCTGCCTCGATTTCGGCAAGCGCGTCTGGCATCCGGAGGTCGAGGCGGCGGTGCGCCGCGCCGCCCAGGCTCTCGCCGCCGCCGGCGCGCGCGTCGAGGAGGTGAGCCTGCCCTGGGGCATCGAGCTCGACGACCTGTGGGCCAAGCACTGGGCCGTCTATCTGGCCTCGTTCTTCGGCCACAAGCTCGCCGCGTTCCGGGCCAAGATGGATCCCAAGGTCGTCGCCTATATCGAGCGCGGCAATGCCATGTCGGCGGTGGAATTCAAGCAGCTGGAATTCGAGCGCACGCGCGCCTGGACGGAAGACCTCGGACCAATCCTGGCGCGCCATCACGCCTTGCTCTGCCCGACCATGGCGCAGCCGCCGGTGCCCCATGGCGGCAATGACGCGCAATACTGGCGCGTCGATCCCGACGGCAGCTACCGCTGCCTCGACGTGACCTCGGTCTTCAGCCTGTTCGGCATGTGCCCGGCCCTCTCCGTGCCCTGTGGCTGGACGCGCGACAACCTGCCCATGGGCCTGCAGATCGTTGCCCGCCGCCACGACGACCGCCTGGCGCTGCGCCTCGGCGCCACGGTCGAGCAGCGCCTGCCCTGGGCGCAAGTGCGGCCGCCGCAATAACCGCAACTACGCCCGCCCTTTCGTTAACCATCCAGTCCTAGGAATCTCCCCAAGGACTGCGCCTCCAACGGGCAAGTTGTGTAATTACTTTCTGCGACAAATCGCGCCTGAAACATGGATTTTGTGGCGCTTCCAGTTGTGGATCGCGATTGACCCCCTCGCACCGGCGTGTCAGTTTTATCCTAAGTACTTACAAGAAGAATTACGGGCAAAAGTACCCCATCATTCGACTTGGGGAGTTCGGCGATGACGTCGCCCTACAAGACCGGAACGGTCACGGAATTTCCGCTCAGCGGCAACAATACCCTCGACGCCTTCGTGAACTGGGGGTTCAAGTGGGGGGCCGGAGGAGTTGGGGTCGGCGCGACGGTGACCTACAGCTTTCCGCAGGCCGGCGCCGAATGGATCGGTGACTACTACGACGGCGAGCCGTTCGATGGTTTCCAGGCCTTCAACGCCTCTCAGCAGCAAGCCACGCGCGACGCGCTCTCGCTATGGCAGGAAGTTGCCAACATCACCTTCGTCGAGGTCACCGAGACACCTACTGTCGGGCCCGTGGAAGGCGACGTCGGCGACATCCGTTTCGGATTCAGCGCTGTCGTCACCAACGACCCCTACGCCGCCGCCTGGGGCTACTTCCCGTTCAGCGACCCGAATTACGAATTTCCCGAAGCTGGCGATATCTGGTTCGATCCGACTTATGGCCCGAATCTGCAGATGCAGCCCGGCCAGTTCGGCTTCTCCACCCTGATCCATGAGATCGGCCACGCCATCGGCCTCGACCATCCTTTTGACGACGGCGATGGCGAGCCGGTGCTGCCTGCGTCCATGGACAACAATCAATACACCATCATGGCGTACGACCTGCACCCGACGGCGTCGGTCGAAGCCATGTCGCCGATGCTGCTCGACATTCTCGCCATTCAGTATCTTTACGGCGCAAACACGAACACGCGCTCCGGGAATGACACTTACAAGTTCTCGAACAGCACCGAAGAGCTTCGCGCAATCTGGGATGCGGGCGGTATCGACACCTTCGATTGCAGCAACCAGACCCTGGCGGTCAAGATCGACCTGAACGACGGTGCTTTCTCCTCGATCGGCCGCCGCAACATCGGCGGGGCCGCGACCAACAACATCGCCATCGCCTACAATGCCATGATCGAGAATGCGATCGGCGGCAGCGGCAATGACCAGATCATTGGCAACGAGCTTGCCAATGTCATCGACGGCGGTGCCGGCAATGACCGGATGTATGGCGGCGCTGGCAACGATACGTATTACGTCAACTCCACTGGCGACGTGATCGACGAACAGGGCAACAGCGATGTCGCCGACGAGATCCGCACGACCTTGAGCATCAACATGGCGGTCCTCGGCGCCGGGCTCATCGAGAACGCGCGCGCCTGGACCAATGCGGCGATCAACATCTCCGGCAATGCGAAGAACAATTACATCCTCGGCAGCGTCGCCAAGAACACGCTCGATGGCGCCGCCGGGGACGACATCCTCTGGGGCAATGACGGCGACGACCTGATCATTGGCGGCACCGGCAATGACTACCTCGACGGAGGCAATGGCAATGACATCCTGCGCGGCGGCAAAGGCAACGACGTCTACCTGATCGAAAGCCTGAGCGATGTCATCGATGAACAGGGCAACACCGACACCGGCGATGACGTGCGCGGTTATCTCTCCTTCAATCTCAACACCCTCGGCGGCGGTGCCGTCGACCGGGCGATCCTTTTCGGTTCCGCCGACCTCTACGCCATCGGCAACGCGCGCGCCAATCGCCTCGCGGGCAACAGCGGCGCCAATCTCCTGGACGGCGGCGGCGGCGATGATCTGCTGCTCGGCGGCGACGGCGATGACACGCTGATCGGCGGCGGCGGCAATGACTGGCTGAGCGGCGCCGGCGGCAACGACATGTTCAAGGGTGGAACAGGCAACGATATTTATGTCGTCGACAGCCCCGATGAGATCGTCGACGAGGAATCGAACAAGGATACCGGCGACCAGGTCCGCGCCACATTCACGGTCGACCTGGAGACCTATGCTGGCGGCCAGATCGAGATAGCGGTGATCAATGGCGGCGATGCGCTGCATGCCTATGGCAGCGCCGGCGCCAACCTGCTGTGGGGCAACGATGCGGCAAACATCCTCGAAGGCCGCGGCGGCGACGATACCCTGATCGGCAACGGCGGCGACGATATCCTCATCGGCGCACAGGGCAATGACTGGATCGATGGCGGCAACGGCAGCGATTCGCTCAAGGGCGACGAGGGAAACGACACCATCCTCGGCGGCGCCGGGCACGACTTCCTGCAGGGCGGACCAGGGCAAGACAAGCTGCGAGGCGGCTCCGGCAACGATACATATCTCCTCGAGGATCTGCTCGACACGGTGAGTGAGGAAGGCAACAAGGATACCGGCGACGAGATTGTTGCCGCCTTCTCGATCACACTCGCTGCCTACGATGGCGGCAGCGTCGAGAACGTAACCCTGCTCGGCGGTGCCGACCTCAACGCCACCGGCACTTCCGCCGGCAACACGCTGATCGGCAATGCCGGGATCAACACGCTCGAGGGTGGGGCAGGCGACGATTATTTGGATGGCGCCGCCGGCGACGACATTTTGCGCGGCGGCAGCGGAAACGACATATATATCCTCGACAGCCTTGCGGACACTATCGACGAACAAGGCAATACCGACAACAGCGATGAAGTTCGCACTGCTGCCGCCAGCGTCGTCTTGGCGAACCTTGGAGGTGGAGCGGTTGAACATGCGACGCTCCTTGGAAATGCGGCATTCAATCTCACGGGAACGAATGCGTCCAACAAACTGACCGGCAACACCGCCTCGAACACGCTCGATGGCGGCGGTGGCAATGATGTGCTCGACGGGGGGCTGGGTGACGACACATTGATCGGGGGCGCGGGCAACGATGTCTATATTATCGACAGCGTGGGCGACGTCATCGACGAGCAGGGAGCCGATAGCGGGGACGAGGTACAGACCGCGTTTGTCTCGATCGATTTGACAACCCTGGCATCGGGGAAGATCGAAAATGCTACGCTGTTTGGCACTGCGGCACTGGATCTAACCGGCAATTCCGCAGCCAATGTTCTGGCCGGGAACAGCGGCAAGAACCTTCTGGATGGCGCCGGTGGCGCCGACACTCTGCGCGGCGGCGCTGGAAACGACATCTACATCGTCGATTCCGTCCTCGATGTTATCGACGAGCAGGGCAATACCGATACCGGCGACGAAGTTCGCTCATCTTCAATCACGCTTAACCTGTCCAGCCTCGGCGGCGCAGCCATCGAGAATGCGACGCTGCTCGGCAGCAAATTTATCGGTCTTACCGGAAATACCCTCAACAACATCTTGACCGGAAATTCTGGCAACAATGACATTTTCGGCCTCGAGGGCAACGACGTCATCATTGCCGGTGACGGAGACGATCATCTCAACGGCGGCACCGGGGATGACGTGATGAAGGGTGGCGCCGGAAACGACACCTATATCGTCGACAGCCTGCAGGATACGGTGGACGAGGAAGGAAATGTAGATTCCGCGGATTTCGTCCGAACTTATGTTGATGTTGACCTGTCCGTTCTCGCCGGCGGCGCGATTGAGAACGCAACCGCACAGACCGGGGCCATTTCTCTCAAGGGCAACAATGGCGACAACGTACTCACCGGCAACGTCTACGCGAATGTCTTGGATGGCGGAGAGGGTGACGACACACTGATCGGCAACGGCGGCGCCGACAAGTTCTTCGGTGGTGACGGGAACGACGTGATCGCCGTATTCTACAATACCGACATATCCATCGCTACCATCGATGGGGGGGCCGACACCGATACACTGGAATACACTGGAAATCTTGACCTCACGAAAGTTGCCCAAAGCGCAATTCAGGGCATCGAGGTGATTGATTTCTCCGGTGGAACCGCTTCCACGTTCACCGCTTATGCACAGGACGTCGCCGATCTCTCCTCCACAAGCACAAAGCTTTTTGTACTCGGCGACGCAGATGACTCCATCTCCTTTAAGGATGTGGCCACGCTCTCCGGCCTGGCTAGCATAGGAGGAGTGGACTACAGGATTTTCTCATATGGTTCATCCTCGGTTTATGTCGAGGATGGCATCGCTGTT
>JAEUKU010000068.1 GCA_016794075.1 Rhodospirillaceae bacterium | reverse complement strand
CTGGTCGCCGCGATCAAGCTCGGCCGCGCCGGTCTGCGCGAGCCGGAAAAGCCGATCGGCTGCTACCTCTTCTCGGGCCCGACCGGCGTCGGCAAGACCGAGGTGGCGCGGCAACTGGCGCGCTGCATGGGCATCGAGCTGATCCGCTTCGACATGTCGGAATACATGGAGCGGCACACCGTCTCGCGCCTGATCGGCGCGCCGCCGGGCTATGTCGGCTTCGACCAGGGCGGCCTGCTGACCGACGCCATCGACCAGCATCCGCACGCCGTGCTGCTGCTGGACGAGATCGAGAAGGCGCATCCGGACCTGTTCAACATCCTGCTCCAGGTCATGGATCACGGGAAGCTGACCGACCATAACGGCAAGACGGTCGATTTCCGCAACGTGGTCCTGATCATGACCACCAATGCCGGCGCCAGCGAGATGTCCAAGGCCGCCATCGGCTTCGGCCGCGAGCGGCGCGAGGGCGAGGACCAGGAAGCGATCAACCGGATGTTCACGCCGGAATTCCGCAACCGCCTGGACCAGATCATCGCCTTCGGCAATTTGCCGCCGGAAGTGGTGGCCCAGGTGGTCGACAAGTTCGTCATGCAGCTGGAAGCCCAGTTGGCCGACCGCCACGTCTCCATCGACCTGACCGACGCGGCGCGGAAGTGGCTGGCGCAGAAGGGCTTCGACCCGCTCTACGGCGCCCGGCCGCTGGCCCGCGTCATCCAGGAGAACATCAAGAAGCCGCTGGCCGAGGACATCCTGTTCGGCAAGCTGGAGAAGGGCGGCACGGTGCGCGTCGACCTCGACAAGGAGGCCGATTTGCTGGTCTTCGAAGTGGTGGAGAGCAAGTCGAACCCGCGCGAGGAAACCGTCGAGCCGGTGGACGCCTAGTCCTCGGACATCAGTCTTATTAAGTACTACGAAGGGCCGAGGCTTTCTCGGCCCTTTTTATTTGCTGCCGCAGACGCCAATACGCGCTGTGACATAGATGTGGCATCAAGGGATTGAGCATCATTATCTTATCACAACATTAGTTACGAATTTTTAACCAATCTGGCCAAGATTCTTAAGGCGCGAACAACAGGCTGTCGGTGTTCTGCCAAGGGATCGAGTTGGGGAATTTGATCCTATAAACCAAGGAACTCCGATGGCTTCCGCCGGTTGGACGGGGTGGCGGAGGTTCGGATCCGGCGGGGGCCAAGTGCAATCGGGTGCGCGTGTCCTGCGCGCTCTTGAGCAGTCTCGGAGGCCCTGAATGCGATTTCTTGTTTCAGCCATCACCGGTACGGCGTTGATCCTGGGCAGCACTGCCTTGGCCCAGGCGGCACCCGATCGCCTTGAGATTTTCACCCCCGCCGCGCGGATTATGTCGCTCGACGGCAGCCCGGCGGAGGCGGCCGATGCCGGCCGCCAGCTCGCCGATTTCGAGACCGCGGCCGGGCCGGCCCTGGCCGAGGACGACCAGGTGCTCTATTCCGTGCTCTCCGACCAGATCCGCGAAATGCGCCGCAAATCGGCGCTGCCCGCGGTGATGTGCCTGGCCGAGAGCAACGGCGACGGCACCGCGCAGACCCTGCCCACGGAGGTGATGGAGCGTCTGGTGGCCGACAACGCGCAGGCGGGCGACGACCTCTTCACCTTGAAGCAGGCCACCGCCTGCATCAGCTCCGGCGACCGCATCGTGGATTCGGAGACCCATTCCCGCGCGCTCCTGATCACCGCCGGGCCGATGGAAGACGACATGAAGGGCCTGATGTCCGGCTGCGGCGATTTCGTCGGCGGCTTCGTGCGGGCGGCGGGCGACAGCGACTACGATTTCTACGCGGTGAACGACGGCGACGTGGCCCGCAAGCTGGGCTGCGAACTGGCGCAGTAATCCCCGACGCTCGACGGCGCCGCAACGGCACTGCGATGCTTCCCTTCCCGACGCGAAACGGCGGCCATCGGCCGCCGTTTCCGCATCCGGCTTTTCTTGCATCGGCGCTCGGCCCGGGGCAGATTTCTGCGGCGGGCGGCTGAAGGGGGCATTCATGGTGGGGGTTGTCTTGCGCTGGGCGCTGGCTGGAGCGCTCGTGGCGGGCTTGGGTGGCTGCTACAGCCCGCGCGCGAATATCGCGGCGGACGCCATGGGCACGGAGGATACCGCCACCTATCTCGTCCTCACCGATCAGCTGCAACGCGTGCGCAACGTCCTGAAGAAGCCCGCCAAGGTCTGCCTGGGGGTATTCCCGGAAGGGCAGTCGCGCGGGCTTGCGCCGGTACCGGACCATATCGTGGAGCGGATAGCCAGTGAGCAGTCCGGCATCGAGCCCAAGCTGGAGCTGGTCGCCAATGTCGAATGCCTGGTGCACTACGTGCGCGATAAGGCCTACTTCGAGCCGGAGAGCAGCGACACCCTCGCCTATGCCGGGACTCTGCCGAGCTACGCCAACCGGCAGTGCGGCGACTGGTTCGGCGGCCTCTACAATCAGGCCAATATAGACCGCGAAGTTGAATACGACATGGAGGTTGAGGACGGCGTTGCACGCCTGACGGGTGGTGAGGATTGCAGGCGAATCCGCTGGTATCGCTCCTGAGCGCAGCGAATGCCCCTAGTGGGTCGGCTCGGCGTCGCCGGCTTTCCGGAACGGCGACAGTTCTTCCAGCGCGGCTTTCTCCGCCGCGACATGGGCGCGCTCGCGCTTCAGGTAGTCGTCGATGGCATCGCGCAGCCGGACATCGTTGATCCAATGCGCGCTGTGGGTCTCCACCGGCAGATAGCCGCGCTGGATCTTGTGCTCGCCCTGGGCGCCGGCCTCGACCCGCGCCAAGCCGTGCCGGATCGCATAGTCGATGGCCTGGTAGTAGCAGAGCTCGAAATGCAGGAACTTGAAATCGGCGAGGCTGCCCCAGTTGCGGCCGTAGAGGGCCCGCGATCCTTTCAGGTTCAAAGCGCCGGCGACGAATTCGCCGTCCTGGCGCGCCAGCATCAGCACGACGCGATCCTGCAAGGTCTCGCCGATGCGGGCGAAGAACTCGCGATTGAGATAGGGCCGGCCCCATTTGCGGCTGCCGGTGTCCATGTAGAAGGCGAAGAAGGCATCCCAATGCGCGGCGCTGAGCTCGGCGCCATCCCAGGCGCGCAGTTCCAGACCGTGCGACGCGGCGGCGGCGCGCTCCTTGCGGATCGCCTTGCGCTTGCGCGAATTGAGCGCCGCCAGGAACTGGTCGAAATCGCCGTAGTTCTTGTTGCGCCAATGGTATTGCAGGCCGATCCGGTGCAGGAAGCCGGCCTGGGTGAGGGCGGCGACGTCCTCCGGCGGCGCGAAGGTGACGTGGAGCGACGACATGCCTGAATTCTCGACCGCCGAAACCAGTCCGGCGATCAGCGCGGCGCGCGCCTCTGCCGCGAAGGGGCCCGGACGCACCAGCAGGCGCGGGCCCGGCACCGGGCTGAACGGGGCCGCCACCTGCAGCTTCGGATAGTAGCGCCCGCCGGCGCGCTCATAGGCCTCGGCCCAGCCGTGATCGAAGACGTATTCGCCCTGGCTGTGCGATTTCACGTAGAGCGGCGCGGCGGCGGCGAGCGATCCGTCGGAATCCGCGATCACCAAGTGCTGCGGCAGCCAGCCGGTCTTGCGGCCGACCGAGCCGGATTGCTCGAGCGCATCGAGAAAGGCGTGACTGACGAAGGGGTTTTCGACGTGGCCCTCCGCGTCCCGCAGGCAGGCATCCCATTCATCCGCCGCGACGCGATCGATCCGATCCAATATGCGGGCGGAATACGCGGGGGAAGGGCGGTTCATGGCCGCATTGTGAAGCGGGCGCCGTCGCGGTCAAGCGGGCTCTGCGTCAGGAGGCGGGCTTGCCGCGGGGCCGCTCCGCCAGCGGGTAGGAGCAGCCGAGAATCTTGTCGATGGTGCTGCCGTCATTGGCGAGCGGCAGCAGCAGCCGCTCATAGATGCGCCAGTGGTCCATGAAGGTGCCGGGCACCGGATTATAGCGCCGGGTCTTGCAGACCGGCGCCCGCGTGCGGATCACCTCCGCGTAATCCTCCAGCACGTCGGGCTCATAGCCGCTGATGTCCGCCTCGTCGAAGAACTTACCGGTCAGCTCGCGGCACGCGGCATCGACGAGGGAGGTGCCCATCAGGCGGAAGCGGAAGCGCTGCGCGCCGGCGACCACGTCGACCAGCAGTAGGTTGCCGAACCAGGGCCGCAGATCCTCATCCGCGAAATCGGCGCGCGAGGGCAGGAACTCGCCGTTACATTTCGACAGCCAGAGCTCCGACAACGAGCGCAATTGCGGCACGGTGGTCTTCGGTAGGGGCTTCTGGCCTGGCTGATACATGGTGTTTCCAGCGAGAAGATACCGGCGCCGGCGCCGCCACCGGCCTGGATCAGGGTCTAGGCAATTTCGAAGACCGCATCGACTTCGACCGCGACGCCCAAGGGCAGCTGGGCGACGCCCACGGCGGAGCGCGCATGCTTGCCGGCATCGCCGAAGACCTCGGCCATCAGGTCCGACACCCCATTCGCGACCTTGGGCTGATCGGTGAAGGTCGGGGTGGAATTCACAAATACATTCAATTTGACACAACGGCGGACGCGATCGAGATCGCCAAGCGCCGCCTGCAGCTGCGCCAGGATGTTCAAGCCGCAGAGCCGGGCGGCCTTCTGTCCGTCCTCGACCTGGAACTCCTTGCCGAGCTGGCCCTTGAACTGGAAATCGCCGTTCCAGACGGTGACCTGCCCGGACAGATACGCGTGGTTCCCGCTCACCACGACCGGCACGTAGTTGGCGACGGGGGCGGCCGCCTTCGGCAGCTCGATCTTCAGTTCGGCCAACCGGGCCGCGACCTTTCCGGGCATTTTGACTCCTACCTTAACCAATTAGACAACCAGGGGTACGCGAAGCGGCCGTCAGCATAGCCGCAACCGAGAGGGCAAATCCATAGCCGAACCAAGCCGAATCGGCCAGGGGGATTGCGGCGGGAATTGCGGCGGCGGTTGCGGCCGGCGGCCACTCCGGAAGGCCGCGGCGTGCGGGTCCTGCGGCGCGCAGACAACTCGCCCATTGCGCGCAGCGCGATCGCGCGCGGCGGGGTCACCTCACGCCCAGTTGAAGGTCGCGACGGGCATCGTGCGGCGCCGTAGCTCGCGGGTCCGAGCGCAATGACGGAGTTGTCACGCACCGCTCACGGCTTTCCTGCTGGTCAATTTGGGGCTTGGAACCCACCTCTAGCGTCGGTGTTGGTTCGGCGTGCGACAGCGCGACAGAGGAGAAGCGAAATGCGCAAGACGAAGTTGTTCCCGGTTCTGTCCGTGGTGGCGCTGGGCCTCGGCCTGGCCGCTTGCGGCCATAGCCAGGGCGATCGCGCCTTGACGGGCGCCGGTCTCGGCGCCGGCGCCGGCCTGGTCGGCGGCGCCCTGGTCGGTCATCCGGTGGCTGGCGCGCTGGTCGGTGGCGCCGGCGGCGCCGCGGCGGGCGCCCTGACCGATTCCGACGATATCAACTTCGGCAAGCCGATCTGGAAGTGGGACTGAGTCCCGCCAAGGATGGTAAGCCGACGAAGCGGCTGCCCGTTCCCCTCAGCGGGCAGCCGCTTTTCGCTTCAGCAGATTTTCATAGAGATCCTTGCCCCTATCGCGACCGGCACAGGCGATCGGCATAGGCGGGCGCTTGCGGCCCGCAAGATGCGGATCGAACTTGTCCGATCGCCTCAGTCGCCTTCAGGACGTACGCGGCCGTCCGGCGTCACCAGGACGTTGGTCTCGACGCCGTTGAGGGTCGCGCGGCCGTGCCAGAAATTGTCGCACGACTTCTTGAGGTTGATGACATGGCTGTAACCGGCGGCCTCGATGCGCCGCTTGGCGTCGTCGGCGGTGGTCCCGTCGACTACCTCGCCATAGTGGCAACCCGGCTGGCTCGGGGTGGTCATGGTGCTTTGCGCCTGCAGGGGAGCGCTCGACGCGGCCATGAGCAGGGCCATCGACAACAGGTTCAATTTGAGCATGGGAAACCCCTCGGGAGGTGGGACAGTCAGGGATGGCAACGCGGGCCGGTCTCGTCGGTCCCCGGGCATGGGGGGATGCGGGATGGGGACCAGCACGTCGGGGGAAACGTGACCGGACCAGCCGCGCGCGCCATCACCGGGAACAACAACGAGCCGGAGCACCGGTTCCCTGTGCATCATGACAAAGAAATTGGCGATTCCAAGGCGGCCGGCCCGGCCCGTTAACCTTTTGCGCGGATCCGCCGCAGCCCATCTACGGCTTGCCGAGCCGGGCCTGGCGGCGGCGGGTGAATTGCTGGTCGGCCAGCACGCCGATCAGGATCACCCCGCCCATCACGGCGAAATTGAGCGATGACGGGATGCCGAGCAGGTTGACCAGGTTCTGCAGCACCTGGAGCAGGATGGCGCCCAGCACGATGCCCAGCATCGAGCCTTCGCCACCGCGCAGCGAGCAGCCGCCCAGGACGGCGGCGGCGATGGCGTAGAGCTCGTAGAAGCTGCCATGCGAGGCCGGCGAGATCGAGCGGGTATACATGGCGAGGTAGACCGCGGCGAGCCCGCACAGCGCGCCGCTGATGACATAGGCCGCGATGACGATGCGGCTGGTGTTGATGCCGGAGTAGCGCGCGGCTTCCTCGTTCTTGCCCACCGCGAAGAGGTAGCGGCCGAAGACCGAGCGGTGCAGCACGACGCCCATCACCACCGCCAGCAGGATGAAGACGACGAAGCTGTGCGGGACGCCGAAGCTGCGGCCGGTGGTGAGCCATTCCAGGGCCGGGAAGGTGATGCCGAACTCGAAGCCGGCGGTGCCGTCCTCGGTGTACCAGCGGGCGATGCCGCGGTAGATCAGCAGGCCGCACAATGTCACCACGAAGGGCTGCAGGTGCATCCTGGTGATCAGGATGCCGTGCAGCCAGCCGAGCGCGATGCCGGCGATCACGATCACCAGGATGGCGAGCGGCCAGGGCCAGCCGAAGGTCACCAGCAGGTCGATGAAAACGACGCCCAGCAACGCGAAGATCGATCCCACCGACAGCTCGATCCCGCCGGTGATGATGACGAAGCCCATGCCGATCGAGAACATCCCGAACAGTCCGATCAGGTTCGCGGTGTTCGACAGGTTGATGGGCGACAGGAAGCGCGGGTTGATGATGGCGACCGCCGTGCCGACCACCAGGATCAAAATCAGAAGCCCCAGGTCTTTCTTGAACATGCGCCCCCGGTTCCCCGTGTTTCCTCAGTGCAAGGTCTTGCCGACGGCCAGCTGCAGCACGCGGTCCTCGCTGAACTGGTGGCGGTCCAGGAATCCCGCGATTGCGCCCTCGTGCATCACGGCGATCCGGTCACTGACCCCGATGACCTCCTCCATGTCGCTGGAGATCATCAGGATGGCCACGCCCGAATCCGCGAGGTGCCGCATCAGCTCGTAGATCTCGCCCTTGGCGCCGACATCGATGCCCCGTGTCGGCTCGTCGAACAGGATCACGCGCGGGCGCATGCTGAGCCACTTGGCCAGCACCACCTTCTGCTGGTTGCCGCCGGAGAGGCTGCCGGTGCGGACGGCCACGTGCGGCGCGCGGATGCGCAGACGCTCCTTCTGCGCCTCGGCGTTGCGGGCCTCGGCGCCGCCCTGCAGCAGCGCGGCGCGGGCATAGCGCGGCAGGTCGGGGAGCGAGATGTTCTCGGCGATGGTGAAATCGAGCAGCAGGCCGCATAGCTTGCGGTCTTCGGGGATGAGGTAGACGCCGCGATGGATCGCGTCGCGCGGCGAGTCGATCCGGATGGGCTCACCGCCCAGCCTGATTTCGCCGCCGACCCGGCGGTCGATGCCGAAGACCGCGCGCGCCAGCTCGGTGCGGCCGGCGCCGACCAGGCCGGCCAGGCCCAGGATCTCGCCTGCCCGCAGCGCCAGGCTGACGTCCTTGCCGGGAAACGCCGTCGTGCGGAATCCCGCGACCGACAGCACAGCCTCGCCCGGTGCGCGGGCCGGCGGCACGTAGAGGGATTTGAGGTCGCGGCCGATCATCAGCCGGATCATGGCGTCGTGCCTGATCTCCTCCCGCCCGAGATGCCCCACCACCTTGCCGTCGCGCAGCACGATGACGCGGTCGGCGCAGCGCTCGACCTCCTGCAGGCGGTGCGAGATGAAGATGACGCTGACGCCGTTGGCGCGCAGGTCGGCGATGACGTCCAGCAGGCGGCTGGTCTCGCTCGCCGTCAGGCTCGACGTGGGCTCATCCATGATGACCAGCCGCGCATCCAGCGACAGCGCCTTGGCGATCTCGACCAGCTGGCGCTGCGCCAGCGACAGGTCGCCGACCAGGGCGTCGGCGGGGAAATCGGCCCCCAGGCGCTGGAGCAGGGGCTTCACCTTGTCGTGCAGCGCCTTCTCGTCGATCAGGCCCCAGCCCTTTCGCGGCTCCCGCCCGATATAGATGTTGGCGGCGACGTCCAGGTTCTCGAACAGGTTCAGTTCCTGGTGGACGAAGGCGATGCCGGCTTTGGTCGCGTCGGCGACGGTCATCGCCGCCCGTTCCGCGCCGTCCACACGGATCGTCCCCCGGCTTGGCGCGGCGACGCCGCCGAGGATCTTCATCAGGGTCGACTTGCCGGCCCCGTTCTCGCCGACCAGGCCGATGGTCTCGCCCGGCGCGACGGAGAGGCTGACCTCGGCCAGGGCGGTGACGCCCGGATAGGTCTTGCCGATGTCGATCAGATCGAGGAACGGGGTCGCCGTGTTCATGCTGGATCCGAAGCCTGGCACCGCAGAGACCGAACGGCCGGCGCGATCATAGCATCGCGCCGGCCGGGTCGGCCAATTGGTCTTTGCCGTCAGCGCAGGGCTACTTGCCCTGCTGCTTCTTCAACTCGGCCCAGAAGGCATCGACGTTGGACTGGTCGATGATCTTGGTGGGCACGATGATGAGCTTGTTGGCGGGGATGAAGGAGCTGTCGCCCTCCAGGTACTGCGCCATCATCTTCATGCCCTGGTAGCCCCATTCGAAGGGCTGCTGCACCACGGTGCCGACGATGGTGCCCTCCTTCACGCCGCCGAGCGTCACCGGATCCTCGTCGAAGGCGATGATCTTGATCTGGCCGAGCTTGCCGGCGTCCTTCACCACCTCGTAGATGCGCGGGGTGTTGTAGGAGTAGAGGCCGGCGAGGCAGTCGATGTCGGGATTGGCCGCCAGCGCATCCTCGACGTTGCGCTTGGCACGGGCCATGTCGATGTCGTCCTCGCGCACGTCGAGGATCTCGATCTTGGTGCCTGCGATCGACTGCTTGATCCCCTCGACGCGCTCGCGGGCGTTGTCGTTGGCCAGGATGCCGACGAACATGATGCACTTGCCGCCGTCGGGCAGGGCCTTCTTCATCAGCTCGCCCGCCTGCACGCCGGCGTCGACGTTGGAACTGCCGACATAGGCGATGCGCTTGGAATCCGGCGCGTCGCTGTCGGTGGTGAACAAGGCGGCCTGGTCGGCGATGCGGTTGAGCGACTCGGTCGAGTGCTTCGGGTCGTTCGGGCTAACCATGATGCCGGCGACGCCCGCCGCCACCAGGTCGTCCATCAGCCGCTGCTGCACCGCCGCGGTCGCCGTTTCCGGATACTTGAAGGTCAGTTCGTAATTCGGCAGTTCGGCCTGCGCCTTCTTCACGCCGGCTTCCGCCGCTTTCCAGAAATCAGAGGCACCGTTGACCACGAAGGCCAGGGTCTTCTTCTCTTGCGCCTGGGCCGTGAGGCCGAGGCCGAGTGCCAGCGCCAGGGCGGCGCCGGTCCATAAGATCCGCTTCATTGCTTCCTCCCGCGCGAACGACATCGTTCGTCTGTCTCATGAACGGGCGCGTCGCCGGGGCGCGCTCTCCCGTGCCAGTTATTTGTCTGACAATTGCAACGATAAGCGAGCTACACGGCGCGCGTCAACGAAGGCGAGGGCAATTACGCCAACTCCACACTTCCCCTCAAAATGATGCGTAAACCGACGACAGCCGCCGGCGCGGCGTCAATCGCGCCGCGCCGTCAATCGCTTTGGCGGAAGTTGCGGATGCGGTCGAACAGCACGGCGAGGATGATGGCGCCGCCGATGAAGGTGCCCTGCCAGAAGGCGTTGATGCCGAGCAGGCCGAGGCTGTTGCGGATCACCTCGATCAGCGCCGCGCCGACCAGGGCGCCGAAGGCGGTGCCGACGCCGCCGGCTAGGTTCGCCCCGCCGATGACCGCGGCGGCGATCACGTTCAGCTCCATCCCGGCGCCGATATTGGTGGTAACCGCGCCCAGCCAGCCGGTCTGCACGATGCCGGCGATCCCGGCGGAGAGGGCCGAGATCATGTAGACCGCGACCTTGAGCGGGCGCACCGGCACGCCGGTCAGGGTCGCCGCATGCTCGTTGCCGCCGATGGCGAAGATATGCCGGCCGAACCGGGTCCAGCGCAGGACGAAGCCGGTCAACAGCGCCAGCACCAGCATGTAGAGCACCGGATTGGCGATGCCGAACAGCCAGGCACCGCCGCCGAGATCCAGCAGCAGGTTGTGATCGGGGCCGAACTCGAACACCACCGTGTTGTTGGAGGCGACCATGGCGAGGCTGCGGGCGATGGAGAGCATGCCGAGCGTCACCACGAAGGGCGGGAAGCCGAGATAGGCGATCAGGAAGCCGTTGAAGGCGCCGATGACCAGGGCGGTCCCGATCGAGGCCAGGATGCCCACCTCGATGCTGTACCCCGCGTGCATGGTGACGGCGAGCACCATGGAGCACAGGCACAGGACCGAGCCCACCGACAGATCGATGCCGCCGGTGATGATCACCATGGTCATGCCCAGGGCGATGATGGCGACGAAGGTGAAGTTGCGGGTGATGTTGTAGAGATTCTTGCTGGTGGCGAAGGAATCGGTCGCCATGGACAGGAAGATGCAGGCGAGGACGACGGCGATCAGCACCCAGAAGGTCTGGCTGGAGACGATCTGCGTCAGCCAGGTGTGCTGCTTCTGGGCGATGGTCTGGTCGAGCGTGGTGGCCATGGGACCTCTGGATTCCTCAGACTTTCTCGATGGCGCCGGTAATCAGCCCGGTCACTTCCTCGGGCGAAGAATCGGCGATGGGCTTGTCGGCCACTTTCCGGCCCCGGCGCATGACGATGACCCGGTCGGCCACCGTGAACACGTCGGGCATGCGGTGGCTGATGAGCACGATGGCGATGCCCTGGTCGCGCAAGAGCCGGATGAGGTGCAACACTTCGGCCACCTGACGCACGGAAATGGCCGCTGTCGGCTCGTCCATCAGCACGATCTTGGCCTTAGACAGCATGGTGCGCGCGATGGCGACGGCCTGGCGCTGGCCGCCCGACATCTGCTTGACCAGGTCGCGCGGCCGCGTCTCGGACTTCAATTCCTTGAACAGCTGGGCGGCGCGCTGATACATGCTGGCGTAATCGAGCACGCCGAACGGGCCGAAGCCGATCAGCAGTTCGCGCCCCAGATAGACGTTCGCCGCCGCCGTGAGGTTGTCGCACAGCGCCAGGTCCTGGTGCACGATCTCGATCCCGTGCTGGCGGGCATCGACCGGCCGGTGCATCACCAGCTCCTTGCCCTCCAGGCGCATGGTCCCGTGGCTGGGCCGGAAATTGCCGGCTATCATCTTGACCAGCGTCGACTTGCCGGCGCCGTTGTCGCCCATCAGGCCAACCACCTCGCCGGGCTCGAGCGACAGCGTGACGTCGCTGACGGCGTGGATGGCGCCGAAATGCTTTGAGATGTTCTGCAGTTCCAGAACCGCCACTCGACCACCTCCCGTACCGCGACGCCGGTTTGCCCGGCTTGATGTAAAATACCGCAAACGTGCCGCGGATCTTTCCGGAGGCGACTCTATGCAATGGCCGCCGCGGGCGTCAATCAATTGTCTGACCATTCGCAGTCGCACAACGGGTGCTTTTGTCAGACAAAACCGTTGACGGGCGGATGGCTCCCGATATTAGCTAGCGCGCGGGAGGGGACATGCTGATCCTCGTTACCGGCGCCACCGGCAAGGTCGGTCGCACCTTCATCGCGCGATTGCTCGCTGACGAGCGCTTCTCCGGCGCCCGGATTCGCGCGCTGTGCCACAACCGCCTGCTCGACGCCGAGGACCGCCTGGACGTTGCGCGCGGCTCGATCGCCGATCGCCGGGTGGTGGCCGCGGCGCTGGACGGCGTCACCCATGTCGTGCATCTGGCCACCTGCAAGGAAACCCCGGACGACGTCATGGACGTGACGGTCAAGGGGTTGTTCTGGCTGCTTGAGGGATTTCGCCTCAGCCAATCGGCGCGCCAGTTCATCCTGATCGGCGGCGATGCGGGGATCGGCCATTTCTACTACCGCCATCCCGGACCGATCACCGAAGACGCGCCGCACATGGCCTATCCCGGGTGCTACGCGCTCTCCAAGGTACTCGAGGAAGTGATGCTGGAGCAGTTCGGCATCCAGTACGATACCAATGTGTGCTGCCTGCGCGCGCCCTGGATCATGGAGAAGGACGACTTCAGGTATACGCTGTCGTTCGGCGACGATGTTTTCGGCGGGCCGGACTGGAAGACGATGGTGCCGCCGGCCGATGCGAAACGCTATGCCGCTTCCGGCACGGTGCCGCTGTTGCGCGACGCCGATGGCCGGCCGCTGCGGCGCAACTTCGTCCATGTCGAAGACTTGGTCGCGGCGATCCTGGCCGCGATCGACAATCCGCGCGCGAAACGGCAATTGTTCAACATCTGCATGGACCGGCCCGTCGACTATGGCGAAGTCGCCGAGATCCTGCGCCGCACGCGCGGCCTCGACAGCGTCGACATACCGAGCGGGTTCCATTCGAACTGGATGGACAACAGCAAGGCCAAATATCTGCTCGACTGGGAGCCGGAATACGATCTGGAGATGCTGATCGACCGGGCCTGGACCTACGAACGGTCGGCGAACGACCCTCGTATCGTCTGGTATCCGGGTTGATCCGTGTGGCGGGCGCGCGTCGCCCGTCTGTCTGCAAGTCCGTTTGAACGGGAGGAAACGAATGAAGAAACTGTCACTGTTGATAGCCGCCGCGGCCCTGGCGTTCAGCGCCGGTCCCGCCTTGGCCAAGAAGCAACTCGTCATCGTGGTGAAGGGCCTCGACAACCCCTTTTTCGAGGCGATCAACCAGGGCTGCCAGAAGTGGAACAAGGAGAACCCGGATTCCGAATACGAGTGCTTCTACACCGGCCCGGCCTCGACCTCGGACGAGGCCGGCGAGGCGCAGATCGTGCAGGACATGCTGGGCAAGGCCGATACGGCGGCGATCGCCATCTCGCCGTCCAACGCCAAGCTGATCGCCCAGACGATCAAGACCTCGAACCCCACCGTGCCGGTGATGACCCTTGACGCCGATCTGGCGGCCGAGGATTCGGCGCTGCGCATGACCTATCTCGGCACCGACAACTACCTGATGGGCTATCGCATCGGCGAATACATCAAGAAGCACAAGCCGAATGGCGGCACGGTCTGCACCATCCAGGGCAATCCCGGCGCCGACAACATCCTGCGCCGCGCCCAGGGCACGCGCGACGCGCTCTCGGGCCAGAAGGGCCTGACCGCGTTGGCGGGCGAGGGCGGCTGGACCGAAGTCGCCGGTTGCCCGGTCTTCACCAATGACGACGGTGCCAAGGGCGTCCAGGCGATGACCGACATCCTGGCGGCCAATCCCGATCTGGACGCCTTCGCCATCGAGGGCGGCTGGCCGCTGTTCGGCGCACCGCAACCCTATCGCGACCTGTTCAAGCCCTATGCAGAGCGGATCGCGAGCGGCGACTTCGTCGTCTCCGCTGCCGACACGATCGGCGATGAAGTGGCCATCGCCCGCGAAGGCCTGGTGACCGCGCTGGTCGGCCAGCGCCCCTTCGAGATGGGCTACAAGGCGCCGTCGGTCATGCTCGACCTGATCGCCGGCAAGAAGGTCGAGGATCCGGTGTTCACCGGCCTCGACGAATGCACCAAGGATACGGTCGATACCTGTATCCAGAAGTAGCCTCATGTCGTTGATGCCCGGTCCTTCGCGGCCGGGAACCCAAGCCTCCGAACTCACCCGCCGGGCGCCAGCCCGGCGGGTGTTTTTCCGTCCACATCCTGGCCGGTCGCCGCTTGA
>JAEUKU010000367.1 GCA_016794075.1 Rhodospirillaceae bacterium | reverse complement strand
ACCTCCAGCTCGCCGCGCGGCGAGAGGTGGGCGCCGACCACGATGCGGCCCTGCTTTGGCGTGAACTTGATGGCGTTGCCGATCAGATTGATCAGGATCTGCTTCAGCTTCTGCTTGTCGGCATGGACGCGCGGCAGGCGCGGCGCGATGTCGAGGTCGAGGATCAGCTCGCTCTCATGCACGCGCTCCTTCACCAGGCGCACCACGGATTCGACGATCTCGTCGACGCTGACCACGCTCTCATGCAGCGTGACCTTGCCGGCTTCGATGCGCGAGACGTCGAGGATGTCGTTGATGATGCCGAGCAGGTGCAGGGCGCTGGCGTGGATGTCGCGGACGTATGACTTGTATTGCGGGTTGGAGATCGGGCCGATCATCTCCATGCGCATCACGTCGGCGAAGCCGATGATGGCGTTGAGCGGCGTCCTGAGCTCGTGCGACATGTTGGCGAGGAAATGCGTCTTGGCCCGGCTGGCGACGTCGGCCTGCTCCTTGGCCTGGCGCAGGCTCTCCTCGCGCTTGGTCAGCTCGGTGATGTCGGTGGCGGCGCCGCGATAGCCCTTCAGCGCGCCATTGGCGCGGTCGAAGACCGGTACGGCGGAGAGCATGAACAGGCGCCGCTTGCCGTCGGCGTCGATCGCGTCGAACGGCACATCGCGGAACGGCGAGATGCGCTCGAAGCGGCGCTTGGCCGATTGGCGGAGCGTGTCGGTGACGATCATCGAGAGCAGGTTCTTGCCGATATATTCCTGCGGCGGGCGGTCGAGCGCGTTGGCAATGCGCTGCGAGACCATGGTGAAGTTCAATTCGCCGTCGGTCTCCCACACCCAATCGGCGGTCAGGCGCAGGAAGTCCATGTAGCGGTCGAGCATCAGGGCGATGTCTTCGACGCCGATGCCGTGATCGGCGAACATCTGCAGGATGCCGCCGAAGCCGGAGAGCTGGCCGTCCGCGTCGAAGACGGGGACCAGGCGCGATTTCAGGATCTGCGTGGTCTGGCCGATGATGTAGCGGTCCTCGCGATAGACCGTGTTGCGCGAGAATTCGATCTCCTCGGCGATGTCCTTCAAGGGCAGCAGATCGCCGACCCGGCCCTCCTGGGTCTCGATCTCCGCCACCCGGCGATAGCCCGAATTGCACCAGCGGATGGCGCCCGAGCGGTCGGCCAGAAACAGTGCCGGGCCGAAATCCAGCAATTCCTTCTGGAAAATGTCGCGCAACTGCTCCGGGGTCGGCGTCCGGCCGACCTGCGGTTGCCAGTCCGTGACGATCATGCTCGCCTGCATCATGGATTGCCGTCCCCCCAAAGGTACTCAACCCCCGGCACTCTTGCCAGTGCCGTCTCGAAGTACCCGCTCGCCGGCGCGGATTCGCCGGCGCTTACCCCTAGCCTATCCGGCCGGCCGTCCCTGGCCGCCCGGCCGTCCCCTAATCGGCAGGCCCGTCGGGTGCCCCACCCTGGCCCTGCTCGATGGTCTTGATCGCGAACAGATATTGCGGATCGCGCCGCCACCGCTCCAGCACCTTCTGCGCGGTGTCGGCGGCAACCTTGTCGTAGAAGCCCAGCGCGCGGCCGAGATCCACCGCCCCGCCGGCACCCCGTGCCAGCGGCTGGCTGCTGCCGGCCCCGGCGCCCTGGCCTGGGCGGGCGCGGCGGGTCAGCAGATAGATGGTGGCGAATTCCTCGCGGCTGAGCCGCGTGGCGCGCGAGGCGATGGCAAGGCCGTTGCCGCCGGTCTCGTAGAGCAGGCGCTGGACCAGCGCCAGGCGCAGCTCGCAGATCTGGGCGAACATCGCCTCGAACATCGGCACCTCGCCGCGGCGCAGCGTCTGGATCATCAGCCGGGCGGAGAGCTTGCCGGCGGCCTTCAGCTGCCGGGCCGCCTCTTCGGCCGGGGTGAGCGCGTCGGGACCGCGGGCCTCGGCGGTGGCCGTCGCCACCTGCTCCTTCAGGATCGGCTCGATCGTGTCGTCGAGCTCGTTGGCGTCGATCTTGAACTTGTCGAGGATGAAGTGGCGGATCGCGGCGGAAACCCAGTAGCACATCTTGACCGCCAGCTCGCGCGGCAGGTCCTTGCGATGCACCAAAGGTTCCTGGAACTCGTCGATCTGCTTCGACTGGTCGACGATCTAGGCAAGCGTCGATTCGGAGATGCGCGCGTCCTGGTTGGACAGCAGCGCCATGATCACGTCGGTATGGCCGGTTTCCACCAGCACGTCGCTGACCGACATGGAGAGGTCGCGGCGCATGGCGACGGCGAGGATGTGCTGGCGCGAGCGGTGATGCACGATCTCGATCAGATCGCCGTCCTGCAGCGCCCGGCAGCGCATCAGGATGGGCGAGGCGATGTCGATCTCGTCATTGGCGAGGAGGACGGCCAGCTCGCGCGGCGTGCCCGGCAGGTCGGCGAGGCGCTGGGACAGCTTCAGGCGGATGTCGCGCGAGACTTCCCGGACCAGCTTTTCCAGGATGTCGACCATGATCGCGCGTTCCTGCGCGCTCAGGACCGCGGCCTGCTCCTGGAACAGGTCGCCCATCACCTCGAACAGGTGCGAGCGCCCTTGCTCCGACTTCTCTCGCGCCAACAGCAGGAGCTGTTGCACATCCATGGCTTCAGCAGCCATCAGCGAGCGACTCCCCGAATGCGACCGCCTGGCGACGGTGGCCGGCAACGCCGACAGGTGCGCGATACCGGCCGTTCCGGGCTGGCGGGACCGTCCCCATGATCCCGCACCCCGACCTGCACCGCGCCCTCCAGGCCCTCTACTCCAATTTGGAATCTGAGCGCCCAAAGGGTTACTTCG
>JAEUKU010000346.1 GCA_016794075.1 Rhodospirillaceae bacterium | reverse complement strand
GAGGCAGGTCACGTCCCTTCATTCGTCATTGCCGGGCTTGACCCGGCAATCCAAGTTCAACCGCGTGCCGGAAGCAAATTTGGATCACCGGGTTTCGGCACTTCGTGCCGGCCCGGTGATGACGATGGAGGGGAGCGACGGCGATTGCATTGCTTCTGCACCAGTCGCTATAACTCCGCCGACTGGAGAGGAAGTCCATGACCTATTGCGTCGGCCTGCTGGTGCGCGACGGCCTGGTGATGATCTCGGACACCCGCACCAATGCGGGGATCGACAACATCGCCTGCTTCCGCAAGCTGCATGTGTTCGAGGAGGCCGGCAGCCGTGTCCTGGCCATCGCCAGCTCAGGCAATCTCTCCGTCAGCCAGTCGGTCCTGTCGCTGCTGAACGAAGGCCTGCCCAACGCCGACACCGGCGGGACGGAAACGCTGGCCGACGCGGAGACCATGTTCCAGGCGGCGCAGATGGTCGGCCGCGCGGTGCGCGAGGTCTATCGCCGCGACGCCGCCTCGCTGGAGCAGCAGGGCAGCCATTTCGAGGCCTCCTTCCTGGTCGGCGGCCAGATCAAGGACGGCCGCCTGCGGCTTTTCATGGTCTATGCCGCCGGCAACTTCATCGAGGCGACGGGCGACACGCCGTTCCTGCAGATCGGCGAGACCAAATACGGCAAGCCGATCCTCGACCGCGCGGTCACCTTCAACACCGACCTCTACGACGCGCTGAAGATCGGCCTCATCTCGATGGATTCGACCATGCGCTCGAACCTCGCCGTCGGCCTGCCGATCGATCTCATGGTGCTGCGCCGCGACGCGCTCGAGATCGAGCTGAGGCACCGCATCGAGCCGGGCGATGCCTATTTCGAGGATCTGCGCCATCGCTGGTCGGAGGCGCTGAAGACGGCGCATCTCGCGATCCCCCGGCCGCGCTACGGCCAGCCGGTTTCCTAGGCGCGGCTCCAGGCTGGGGCGCCAAGGCCGGCTCCGGGTTTGCATGCGCTCGGCGGCATGCGATAACGGCACGGATGACATTCGCTTCGCATCGCCCTCGTCGATGAAATTCCTGCCGCTGCACGTTCAGCGCTTGAGCGCGGTCTGGCGCGCTCCGCGGTTGTGGCACCGGCGGCTCGCTTTCCTCCTGGGCGCGGTCGCCGTCGGGCTGGCGGCGGCGTGCTTCGCCATTCTCGCCGATTTGGCGCAGGAGGTCTTTGCGGCCCTGCGCGCGCACTCGGTGCTGGTGGCGAGCTTCGCCACCATCGGCGGCTTCGTGCTCTGCGCCGAACTGACGCGCCGCTTCGCCCCCGGCGCGCGCGGCAGCGGCATACCCCAGGCGATCGCGGCTCGCCGACGCGAGACGGCAGCGGAGCGCGCGCCGCTGATCGGCTTCAAGGTGACCGCGTTCAAGGTGGCCCTGACTCTGGTGGGCCTCGCCGCCGGCGCCTCGATCGGCCGCGAGGGGCCGACGGTGCAGCTTGGCGCCTGCATCATGTTCCTGATCGGGAACCTCGCGGGGCTGCGGCAGCGTTCGGGCATCGTTCTGGCCGGCGCGGCGGCGGGGGTCGCGGGCGCCTTCAACACGCCGCTCGCCGGCATCGTCTTCGCCATCGAGGAACTGGCCAAGTCCTTCGACCGCCGGGTCAACGCTCTGGTCGTCGGCGCGGTCGCCGTCGCCGGCGTCACCAGCATCGTGATCGCCGGCAACTACCACTATTTCGGCAATGTGCGGCAGGGCTTCGCGCTTAGCTGGTACTGGTCGGCGGTGCCCGTCTGCGCGGTGTTCGGCGGGCTGGTCGGCGGCGGGTTCAGCGCCGGAATCATCCATTTCGCATTTCGCCGCTCCGCCTTCGCCCGCGCGGTGCGCGCGAGGCCGCTGCTGTTCGCGGCGGGCTGCGGCCTGCTGGTGGCGCTGCTCGGCCTCGCCACGGAGGGCTACGCCAACGGCACCTCCTATCACGAGACGCGCGCGGCGCTGGAGACCGGCATCGGCATGCCCTGGTGGTACGGCTTCGCCAAGCTGGGATCGACGCTGCTGTCGTCGATCAGCGGAATTCCGGGCGGGCTCTTCTCGCCGTCGCTCTCCGTCGGGGCGGCGCTGGGGCAATGCGTCGACTGGCTGATGCCCGGCGTGCCGAGCTCGACCGTCTTCCTGCTGATGATGGCGGCCTATTTCGCCGCCGTGGTGCAGGCGCCGCTGACCGCCTTCGTCATCGTGCTGGAGATGACGGCGGAGACCAGCATGGCCCTGCCGCTCATGCTGACCACCTTGACGGCCGCCGCCATCTCGCGCCTGCTGTGCCCGGTCCCGCTTTACCACGCGTTGTCGCGGAATTTCTGACTCTGCGGTATACTGCCACATTCTGTCAGTATATCGGCAGTAGGCTCCCGGCAGTCGCAATCAGCCACGGAGCTCGATCATGGACAACACAGTGCTCTTGCATCACGCGCCGATGTCGCGCAGCAACATCGTCCTCTGGATGCTGGAGGAGATGGGCATCCCCTATCGCCTCAACCTGATGAGCCTTCAGCGCCAGGACCAGAAGAAGCCGGCTTACCTGGCCATCAACCCGATGGGCAAGGTGCCGGCGCTGGAGCACAAGGGCGTGGTCGTCACCGAGGCCGCGGCGATCTGCGCCTACCTGGCCGACGCTTTCCCCGAGGCGAGCATGGCGCCCCGCGCCGACGATCCGCTGCGCGGTCCCTATTATCGCTGGATGTTCTTCGCGCCAAGCTCTCTGGAACCGGCCGCCTTCGACCGCATGACCGGGCGCGGCGCGCCCGATCCGAGCGCCGCGGGCTACGGCACGTACGATCTCGCGGTGGAGACCGCCGCCACGGCAATCGCCAGGACGCCCTTCGTGCTGGGCGACAGGTTCAGCACAGCCGACGTGATCCTGGGCTCACACATCATCTGGGGCATGATGGTGAAGGCGCTGCCCGAGCGGCCCGAGTTCACCGCCTATGCCGAGCGCCTGCGCGCGCGGCCGGCCTGGCAACGGGCGATGGCCAAGAACCAGGAGCTATACGCGGAGCTGCATCCGACGGGCTGAGGGCTCAGAACGGGCAATCGGCGCGGCCGCAGCGGGTGGCGCCCTTGGCCGGGACATAGGCGCCGCAGACCTTGCATTGCGTCATGTCCTCGATCGGCTTGCCGGCTGCACCCTTGGCGCCGCCTTTAGCCTTTCCCGCGCGCGGGTTGCGGTCGAGCTCGGCCCGCTCGCGCGCCTTGATCTGGTTGCGGCGATGCCACCACCAGATGACGCCGATGACGGCGACGATGAGCAGGATCTTGGGCAGAGTTGGAAGCGTGAACATCGGCACATTTAGCGGGCGGTGCGCCGCGCGGTCAAGGCAATGACCCGGAATGCCATGGGGTCATGTCAGCGGCAACGCCGCCGCGTCCCGCAGGATATGCTGTGCGGCGGCGGTGAAGTCGCCATTGGCTTCATGCAGGACGAGACCCGGCAGCAGGCTCGCCGGGCCGCTCATGTCCCGGCGGCCGGAGACGACGACGCGCCGCGCCGGCGCCGTCGCCTTGGGATGGAGCGGCAGGATTGCGATCATGCCGAACCGGGCGTTGAACAGCGCCAGCAATTCCGGCAGGCGGTCGGCGCGATGAATGAAGGTGACCCGGCCACCCGGCTTTGCCGCGCGCGCCGCCGCCGCCACCCAGGCGGCCAGATCGGCCGCCCCCTCGACATTGGCGATGGCCTTGATGGGATTGTCGGATAGGGTGGCGCGGCCGCGCGGCAGATAGGGCGGATTGACGATGACCTGATCGGCCGGCGCGGC
>JAEUKU010000332.1 GCA_016794075.1 Rhodospirillaceae bacterium | reverse complement strand
TCCTCCAGCGACTTCGCCACCTTGGTCTTCGGATTGACGGTGAAACCCCAGCCTTCCAGGCGCTCCAGCACTTCGGAATGCAGCTTCGGCTCGCGCTTCCAGCCCTCGACCTCGCCCAGCGCATAGGCGAAGAATTTCAGCGGCCGCGACCTGGTGATCTCGGCATCGAGCTGCCGTACCGAGCCGGCGGCGGCGTTGCGCGGATTGGCGAAGGGTGGCTCGCCCTCCTTCTCGCGCGCCTTGTTCAAGGCGAAAAACCCGTCATGCGGCATGTAGACCTCGCCGCGGATCTCGATCAGCTTCGGCGGGTGCGGATCCTTCAGCCGGTGCGGGATGCCGGCGACGTGCTTCAGATTGGCGGTGATATCTTCGCCGACGGCGCCGTCGCCGCGCGTAGCCCCGATGGTGAGCCGGCCATCCTCGTAGCGCAGATTGGCGGAGAGGCCGTCGATCTTCGGCTCGACATTGAGCTCGATCTCGCCGTCATCCTTGCGGCCGAGGAAGCGGCGGATGCGGCCGATGAAGTCCGCGACGTCCTCCTTGTCGAAGGCGTTGTCGAGGGAGAGCATCGGGCGCAGGTGCTTGACCTTGGCGAAGCCGGCGGCGGGCTCCGCGCCCACGCGGGCGCTCGGCGAATCGGTGCGCTTCAGGCTGGGGAACAGGGCCTCGATCGCCTTGTTGCGCTTCACCAGCGCGTCATATTCGGCGTCGGAGATCTCCGGCGCGTCCTTCTGGTGGTAGAGCAGATCGTGGCGCGCAATCTCTTTGGCCAGGCGCTTCAACTCGGTCTTGGCCTCGCCGGGAGAGAGCTCGGCCGGAGCTTTCTCGGCTTCCTTGCTCATTTAGCCTGCCTCACGTCGCCTGCCTCACGTCGCCCGCCTCACGTCGCCCGCCTCACGTCGCCTGGGCCAGCAGCCTGTCTGCGGCGGCACGCGCCTCGTCGGTGATGGTGGCGCCGGAAAGCATGCGGGCGATCTCCTCGCGCCGGTCGCGCCGCTCCAGCACCGCGACGTCGGTGATGGCGTTGTTGCGGAAGGTGACCTTGTTGACCTTCCAGTGATGATCGGCCAGGGCCGCGACCTGCGGCGAATGGGTGATGACCAGCAATTGCAGATGCTCGGACAGCCGCTTCAGCCGCTCGCCGACGGCCGCCGCGGTGGCGCCGCCGATGCCGGAATCGAGTTCGTCGAAGATCAGGGTCTCGGCCGCCTGGCCGCGCGCCAGCACGACGGTCAAGGCCAGCATGAAGCGCGCCAGCTCGCCGCCCGAGGCGACGTTCTCGATCGGCCCGGGCTCGGCGCCGGGATTGGTGGAGACGGCGAAGGAAACATCGTCCCAGCCGTATTCGCCCCAGCGCGGCTCATCCAGTTTCGCAAAATTCACCACGAATCGCGCGCGCTCCAGCTTCAGCGGCGGCAGTTCGCGGTTGATCGCGCCTTCGAGGAACTTGATGGCGCGGCCGCGCGCCTTGCTCAAGGAATCGGCGGCGGCGACATATTCCTCGCGCGCCTTGGTCTCGGCGGCGGCGAGCTCGGCGAGCGCGCTTTCCTGGATGTCGCCGGCGGCCAGCTGCGTGCGCAGCTTCTCATGCAGCTCGGCGAGTGTGTCCGGCGTGACGCGGTGCTTGCGGGCGAGGTCGCGCAGCAGATAGAGCCGCTCCTCGATCTTCTCCAGGCGGCCGGGATCGGCATGCATGGCGTTGATCATGCGGCCGAGCGTCGCGATGCCCTCGGTCAGCTCGATGGCGGCGCGGTCGAAGGCGGCGATCACCGCCTCGCCCTCGGCGCCCAGCTTGTCGGCGACGCGCTGCAACCGGCGCAGGGCGGATGCCAAGGTACGCTCGGCACCGCGCTCGCCGACCGCCTCGGCGAGGGCGCCGTTCATCGCTTCGATCACCTGCTCGCGGTGGGAGAGCCGCGCGCGCTCCGCCGCCAGCTCCGCTTCCTCGCCCGGCTTGGGGGCGGCCAGGTCCAGTTCGCTCACCGCGTGGCGCAGGTAATCGCCCTCGGCCTTGACCTTTTCCATCAGCGCGATCGCCTCGGCATGGGCGTCGCGGGCCTTGCGCCAGGTGGCGAAGCAGGCGCGAGTCTTCTCCGCGCGCGGCTGCAAGGCGGCGAAGCGGTCGAGATGGCCGCGATGGGTGGCGACATCCATCAGGCCATGCGCCTCGAACTGGCCCTCGATCTCGACCAGCAAATCGCCGACCTGGCGCAGCAGGGCGACGCTGATGGACTGGTCGTTGACGAAGGCGCGCGAGCGGCCGTCGGAGCCGACCTGGCGGCGCAGGATGAGGTGGCTGTCGCCCTGCAAGCCCTGCTCGGCCAGCAGGGCCAGGGCCGGATGATCCGCGGGCAGGTCGAACTCTGCGGTGACGGTGGCCTGGCTGGCGCCGGCGCGCACCAGGCCGGCCTCGGAGCGGGCGCCCAAGGCCAGGCCCAGCGCGTCGAGCAGGATTGACTTGCCGGCGCCAGTCTCGCCGGTCAGCACCGTCAGGCCGGCCGCGAAGTTCAGCGCAAGATGCTCGATCAGGACGACGTTGCGGATGGCGAGAGCGGTCAGCATGGCTCCGCGGCGCCGCTAGAAGGCGCCGTCGAGCCAGGATCCTTCGGCCGGGTCCTGGGGCTGGAGATCGCGAGTCGCCAGCAGCGCGTAGGAATCCAGATACCAGTCGCTGCCCGGGAAGTTGTAGCCGAGCACCGCCGCCGCGGCCTGGGCCTCCTCGTTGATGCCGAGGGAAAGATAGGCCTCGACCAGGCGATGCAGCGCCTCCGGCGTGTGCGAGGTGGTCTGGTAGCGCTCCACCACCGTGCGGAAGCGGTTGATCGCGGCCAGGAACATGTCGCGCTGCAGATAATAGCGGCCGACCTCCATCTCCTTGCCGGCCAGATGGTCGCGCACCAGGTCGAGCTTCAGGCTGGCATCGCGGGCATAGGAGGTGTTGGGGAAGCGCGCCACCACGTCGGACAGCGCGCGCAGGGCCTCCTCGGTGTTGCCCTGGTCGCGGGTCACGTCGGCGATCTGCTCGTAATAGCAGAGCGCGCGGAGATAGAAGGCATAAGCGGCGTTGCGGTTGCCGGGATGCAGTTCGATGAAGTTCTCCAGCGCCGGGATCGCGCTGTCGTAATCGTCCATCAGGTAATAGGAATAGGCCGCCATGATCAGCGCCTGCGTCGCCCAGGTGGAATAGGGGTGCTGGCGCTCCACTTCCTCGAACAGCTTCGCGGCGTCGTCGGCGTTGCCTGCCTCCAGGGTGTTGAAGGCATTGGTGTAGAGCACCTCGGCGGGCTGGTCCGGGATCTCGGGCTCGTCGCTGGCGCAGCCCCAGAGGCCGGCGACCATGCCAAGACAGAGGCCGGCCGACCTCAACAGATTGGAAATCCGGGAACGAATCATGCCGCCGCCGATGGTTTTGCCCGCAACGCGGGGCTGACTATAGAGGCGGGGCATGACGCACTCAAGGGCAGGGATTGGTGCGCAAGTGATTGAAAAATAAAGCGCCCGAAACCCGGCGGACCGGATTTCGGGCGAAGGTGAGGCTACCTCAATCTGGCCGGTCCGCGGCGCCGGACGGCGCCTGGGACCCGCCGGGAACCGGCTAAGCCAGCCGGCTCAATTGGCCTGCCGCCGCAGGAAGGCCGGGATGTCCAGCATGTCCTCCTCGGCGCGGCTGATCGACATGCGATCGGCCGGGTCGAGCTGCAGCTGCGGCTGCAGGGCCTGCGGTTCCACCTTGCGCTGGGCGGGCTGCGCCGGCTGGGCCGGACGCTGCGTCTGGCCGGAAACCGGCTGGCCGGCCAAGGGCTGCCCGGTGAGCCGGCTGGTGACCTTCTCGAACAGGCTCGGCGCGCGGCGCCGTTCGGCATGCGGCGCCTCGACGGTGAGCGCCTGGGGTTGTTGCGCCTGCGGTTGCGGGGCCACGGGCTGCGCCATCGGCGCCTGCAGGCTCGGCTCCTGCTGCATCGCAGGTGCTGCGGGTTCGCGCAGCATCTGCTGCGGCACCACCGGCTCGCTGAACGCCGGCTGGACGCGCTGCGCCGGCTCGGCCGCCGGCGGGGCGATGAACGGCGAATCGTCGATCTGCCGTTCGACCCGCTCCACCGGGCGGGACACCAGGCGATCCAGCGCGGCCAGTTCGTCCTTCAGGATCGGCTGACGGGCCGGCTGCGCCTGCAGGGCGGTGGCGCCGATGCTCTGCGGCATCATCGCCTGCTGGTTCATGACCTGCGCGACCGGGTGCATGGCGCGGGCGGCCTGGGCGCCGCCCATGCCGGGCGCCATTCCACCTGCCATTCCAGCCGGCCGTGCCTGCGCCGTCGCCGGAGCGGCAGCCGACATCGTGGCGGCCACCGCGCTGCCGCCCTGGCCATAGCTGCCTTCAGCCCGCGCGGCGGCCCGTTCAGTCATCTCGGCCACGGTCTGCGGCGCACCCTGGGGCATGCCGCGGGCGACCACGCTCAGGCCGCCGAAGCCGGGCCGCGGCTGCATCTGCGCCTGGGCCTCGATGCCGGTGGCGACGACGGAGATGCGGATCTTGCCGTCCAGCACCTGGTCGAAGGTCGAGCCGAAGATGATGTTGGCGTCGGGGTCGACCTCGTCGCGGATGCGATTCGCGGCCTCGTCGACCTCGAACAGGGTCATGTCCATGCCGCCGGTGATGTTGATGAGGACGCCGCGCGCGCCCTTCATGCTGATCTCGTCCAGGAGCGGGTTGGAGATCGCCGCCTCGGCCGCCGCGATGGCGCGGTTGTCGCCGGTCGCCTCGCCGGTGCCCATCATCGCCTTGACCATCTCGCTCATCACCGCCCGGATGTCGGCGAAGTCGAGGTTGATGAGCCCCGGCATCACCATCAGGTCGGTGACGCCGCGCACGCCGGAATAGAGCACTTCGTCGGCCATCTTGAAGGCGTCGGCGAAGGTGGTCTTCTCGTTGGCGATGCGGAACAGGTTCTGGTTCGGGATGATGATCAGCGTGTCGACATATTGCTGCAGCTCCTGGATGCCGAGCTCCGCCATCTTCATGCGGTGCGAGCCTTCGAAGTGGAACGGCTTGGTCACCACGCCGACGGTCAGCACGCCCTGCTCGCGGGCGATCTGGGCCACGACCGGTGCCGCACCCGTGCCGGTGCCGCCGCCCATGCCGGCGGTGATGAACACCATGTTGGAGCCGGCCAGCTGCTCGGCGATGTCGCGCACAGCTTCTTCCGCCGCCATGCGGCCGACGTCGGGGCGGGCGCCGGCGCCGAGACCCTTGGTCACGGTCGAACCAAGCTGGATGCGGCGCTCGCACATGGAGCCCTGCAGCGCCTGCGCGTCGGTGTTGGCGATCAGGAAGTCGACCCCCTCCAGCTTGGAGCGGATCATGTTGTTGACGGCGTTACCCCCGGCGCCGCCGACGCCGACCACGGTGATCTTGGGCCGGATGTCGAACGGGTCCTGGGGGAGAGAGAGATTGAGCGTCATGAGGTGCCTCCATTCTTTTTCGAAGGTTGGTGGTCAGAAGTTCTCCTTCAGCCACGAACCGATGCGTCCCAGGAGCCCCGATGAGGAGGCGTCGCTGCCGCGCGTCGATTTTGGCTGTTGGGATTCGCCTTCAAGCGCGAAGGTCAGAAGTCCGGAGGCCGTTGCGAAGGCCGGGCCACCGGTTGCGTCGGCCAGTCCATGAACCCGGATCGGCCGACCCATGCGCACTTGCTTGTCCAGCACCAGGGCAGCGAGCTCGCGAACGCCGCTCAACTGACTGGCACCCCCTGTCAAAACGACACGCCGCCCGGCGATCTTGTCAAACCCGCTCGATTCGAGTCGAGAGCGAACCAGCTCGAAGGTCTCCTCGAGGCGCGGTTGGACGATGCCGATCAGGATCGATCGGGGGATCTGATTCGATATGCCAGAGTCTTCCTCGCCGACCTGCGGCACGTGGATGATCTCGCGCTCATCCGCCGGGGTGGCGAGGCAGTTGCCGTAGAGGGTCTTGATCCGCTCGGCATGGGCCAGCGGAGTCGAGAGCCCGCGGGCGATGTCGTTGGTGACGTGGCCGCCGCCGATCGGCACCGAGTCGGTGTAGACCGCGTGGCCGTCGAAGAACACGGCGAGCGAGGTGGTGCCGGCGCCCATGTCGATGACGGTGACGCCCAGGTCCATCTCGTCGTCGACCAGGGCCGAGAGGCCGGCGGCATAGGGCGAGACCACGATGGCGCGCAAATCCAGGTGGCAACGGGCGACGCAGGTGGTGAGGTTCTTCACCGCCCCGGCGGCCGCCGTCACCACATGCATGTCGACGCCGAGCTTCTCGGCGAACATGCCGCGCGGGTCGCGGATGCCCTTGGAGCCGTCGATCGAGTAGCCGACCGGGATCGAGTGGATCAGGCGGCGGTCGACCGGCCCGTGCACCTGGGCGCCCTGCAGCAGCACCCGGTGCAGGTCATGCTCGGCGATCTCGCGGCCCGAGATCGGCACCTCGACGCCGATGGTCTGCGAGGCCGGGTAGCCGCCGGAGAGGTTGATGACCACGTCCTGGATGGTCTCGCCCGCCATCTGCTCGGCGGCATGCACCGTCGTGCGGAGCGCCAGCTCGGCCTGCTCCATGTCGATGATGGTGCCGCTGCGCACGCCGCGCGAAAGCTGGTGGCCGATGCCGATCACCGTCGGCTTGCCGTCCTCCGCCACCCGGGCGATGAAGCAGCACATCTTGCTGGTGCCGATGTCCAGCGCGGCGATCAGCCCGTTGCGCGGGGGGATGCGCGTCTTCTTGATCATGTGGCCTTGTCCTTGGGCTTGCCGTTGGCCGGCGCGGTCTCGTCTTCCGCCGCGGGCGGATGCGCCTGGCGCAGCACGACCTGGTCCGGCAGGCGCAGGTCGATGACGCTGACGTCCTTGTCGAGCACGCCGTATTGGCGCTGCAGCTGGGCCAGGCGGCGCCAGGCATATTCCGGCGCTTCCTCGGGCAGCTTGACGTCGAGGTCCTTGCCGAAGCGCAGGTTCCAGCGCCTTTTGCCGACATAGACGGCGGCGGTGACGCGGTCGCGGAGCTCCGGCTGCTGAGCCAGCAGGTCGAACAGCGCCTCGGCGCGCTCCGGCGCCTTGTCGCCGACGATGACCAGCAGCTTGGCGTATTTCGACAGGTCGGCGGTCTCGATCACCTTGCCGGCGCGGCTGACCAGGAAGAGCGTCTGGTTGCGCTGCCAGAGGGCCAG
The DNA here is from genome assembly GCA_016794075.1 of Rhodospirillaceae bacterium. Lineage (GTDB taxonomy): Bacteria > Pseudomonadota > Alphaproteobacteria > Dongiales > Dongiaceae > Dongia_A. The sequence goes on along the minus strand of JAEUKU010000332.1, from coordinate 3,773 downwards.
CGGCTCGGCCTCCTTCACCGTCACCAGCAGGCGGTCGGGATAGTGGCGCTCGATCTCGGCCGAGACGATCCACGGCAGGGCGGTGAGGCGCTCGCGCATCGCGTCGATGTCGAGGCCGAGCAGCGGCGCGCCGCGCGCGGCATTGATCGCGCCCAGGATGTCGGCCTGCCGCGTCTCGCCGCGGCCGCGCACCTCGACGGTCTGCAGGTTGAGCCCGGCCCGGGCGGACAGGTCCAGCGCGCCGTCGCCGGCCCAGGCCAGGCGTTCGGGCAGCCAGCCGGACTGGATGCTCCACAGGCCGGCGCCGCCGAGCGCGGCGCAGATGCCGAAGGCGATGCCGAAACGGATGGCCCAGCGCTCCGCGGCCGAGCGCGGCCGCTTGCGCGGCGGCGGGGCGTTGCGCGCGGCGACCGGGTTGCTCCGGCCGCCCGCCGTTCTCCTGGGGACGGGCGCCTCTAGGCGTCGCATGCGGCGTGCTCCACCAGCCAGGCGCAGAGTTGCGGATAGGAGATGCCGAGATGCCGCGCCTGTTCCGGCACCAGGGAGAGGGCCGTCATGCCCGGCTGGGTGTTGGTCTCCAGGATGTAGAGCTTCGTCGGGTCGTCGCCCTGGGTGTCGTCATAGCGGAAGTCGCTACGCGAGATGCCGCGGCAGCCCAGCGCCTGGTGTGCGACCACTGCCATGCGCATGGCCTCCTGCGCGATGTCCTCGCGCAGCTGCGCCGGGCAGACATGCAAGGTGCGGCCCTCGGTGTATTTGTGGGCATAGTCGTAGAACCCGCCATCGACCTTCAGTTCCGTCACCGCCATGGCCTTGTTCTCCATCACCGCGACGGTCAGCTCGCGGCCCTGGATGAAGTGCTCGCACAGCACGTATTCGCCGTACGGCCAGTCGATGCCGTCGAAGGGGCGGGCATTGTCCTCCTTGCGGATGATCTGCACGCCGACGCTGGAGCCCTCGTTGGCCGGCTTCACCACATAGGGGCGCGGCAGGGGATCGCCCTTCAGGACCTGCGACTTGTGCAGCAGTAGGCCCTCTGGGCAGCGCAGCCCGGCCTGGGCGAAGATCTTCTTCGCCATCGGCTTGTCCATGGCGATGGCCGAGGCCATCAGGCCGGAATGGGTGTAGGGGATGCCAAGGAAGTTCAGCACGCCCTGGATGTTGCCGTCCTCGCCCCAGCGGCCGTGCAGGGCGTTGAAGATGACGTCCGGCTTCTGCGCGCGGATCGCCTCGACCAAGGCGACAAGGTCGCGGCCGACGTCGATGGTCGCAACCTGGTAGCCGGCCTCCTTCAACGCCGCGGCGCAATTGGCACCGCTGTCGAGCGAGACGTCCCGCTCCGCCGAGGGACCGCCCATCAATACCGAAACCCGCTTCATGCCTCTCCCCCATCTTTCGTCTGCGCCGGCCGCGCCATCGCGGCGGCCTGGCCGATGCGCTTGATCTCCCATACGAGCTCGATGCCGCTGCGGTCGCGCACGCGGCGGCGCACTTCCTCGCCCAGGGCCTCGATGTCGGCGGCGGTGGCGGTGCCGGTGTTGATCAGGAAGTTGCAGTGCTTCTCCGACACCATGGCGCCGCCCTTGCGCAGGCCGCGGCAGCCGGCCTCGTCGATCAGCTGCCAGGCCTTGTGGCCGGGCGGATTGACGAAGGTGCTGCCGCCCGTGCGCGCCTTGACCGGCTGGCTCTCCTCGCGCGCCGCCTGGATCGCCTGGATGCGTTCGTGGATGGCCTTGGGATCGTCCGGCTTTCCGGCGAAGGCGCCGGCGGTGAAGATCCAGTCCTCGGCCACCGCGCAATGGCGATAGGTGAAACCCATCTCCGCCTTGTCGAGGCGATGCAGGTTGCCGTGGCCGTCGAGCGCCTCGGCATGCTGGAAGGTCTCGGCCAGCTCCGCGCCATAGGCGCCGGCATTCATGCGCAACGCGCCGCCGATGGTGCCGGGAATGCCGGAGAGGAATTCGAGTCCGCCGATCCCTGCGTCGCGCGCGGTCAGCGCCACGTTGAGGTCGAGCGCGGCGGCGCCGGCCTCGATCGTGCTGCCCTGCGCCTTGATCTCGGCGAAGGCGCGGCCCAGGCGGATGACGATGCCGGGAATACCCCCGTCGCGCACCAGCAGGTTGGAGCCGACACCGATCACCGTCACCGGGACATCCGCCGGCTTCTGCGCGAGGAACGTGGCCAAATCGTCGCGGTCGGCCGGCTTGAACAGCACCTCGGCCGGGCCGCCGACGCGGAACCACGTCACGGCCGACAGCAGGGCGCCCTCGGTCAGGCGGCCGCGGACCTTGGGCAGGCGGTCGATCAGGCGGGTCTCAGCCGTTGCCATCGCCGTCCTCATGCCGATGCCCTGGAAGACGGGGCGCCATAGATCGCCTGCAACTCGCCCGGCAAGGCATGGGCCCAAGAGGTAATGCTGCCGGCGCCGAGGCAGACGACGATGTCGCCGGGTGCTGCGAGCGGCGCAACCACCTTCGCCAGCTGCGTGGAATCCGACAGATGCTCGACGTGCCGATGTCCGCGCGCCCGCAATCCCTCTGCCAGCGCGGCGCCGCTGACGCCTTCGATCGGCTGCTCGCCCGCGGGATAGACCTCCGCCGCCACGACGATATCGGCGTCGTTGAAGCAGGTGCAGAATTCCTCGAACAGGTTGGCGAGGCGGGTGTAGCGGTGCGGCTGCACCACCGCGATCACCTTGCCCTGCGTGGCTTGCCGCGCCGCCTTCAGCACGGCGGCGATCTCCACCGGATGGTGACCGTAATCGTCGATCACGGTGACGCCGTTGGCCTCGCCGGTCTTGGTGAAGCGGCGCTTGACGCCGCCGAAGCCGGCGAAACCGCGGCGGATCACCTCGTCGCCAAGGCGCATCTCGATGGCGACGGAGATCGCGGCCAGGCTGTTCTGCACGTTGTGCTCGCCGACCATGGGCAGGCGCACGTCCTTGATCTCGTGATGTACGTCGCGGAAGCGATCGTTGATGACCACGTCATAGGTGCCGCCCGTCGGATCCATGCGCAGATTGACGGCGCGCACATCGGCCTGGGGCGAGAAGCCGTAGGTGATGATGCGGCGGTCGCTGAGGCGCGGGATCATCGCCTGCACCACCGGATGATCGATGCACAGCACGGCGAAGCCGTAGAACGGGATGTTGTGGACGAACTCCTCATAGGCGCGGTTCATCGCCTCGACCGAGCCGTAATGGTCGAGATGCTCGGCGTCCATGTTGGTGACGATGGCGATGACCGCCGGCAGCTTCACGAAGGTGCCGTCGGATTCGTCCGCCTCCACCACCATCCAGTCGCCGGCGCCCAACCGGGCATTGGTGCCGTAGTTGTTGATGATGCCGCCGTTGATCACCGTGGGATCGAGATGCGCGGCGTCGATCAGCGCCGCCACCATCGAGGTGGTGGTGGTCTTGCCGTGGGTGCCGCCGACCGCCACCGACCATTTGAGGCGCATCAGCTCGGCCAGCATTTCGGCGCGGCGCACCACCGGCAGCAGCTTGTTCCGCGCGGCGACGACCTCCGGGTTGTCCGGCTTCACCGCGGAGGAGATGACGACGACCTCGGCATCGGCCAGGTTCTCCGCCTTGTGGCCGATCTCCAGCGGAATGCCGATCTCGCGCAGATGCCTGGTGACGTAGGACTCGTTCAGGTCGCTGCCGCGCACCTTGTAGCCGAGATTGTGCAGGATCTCGGCGATGCCGCTCATGCCGATGCCGCCGATGCCGACGAAATGGATGACGCCGATGTCGAGGGGAAGGGCGCGCATCA